>CAMBEV010000144.1 GCA_945865595.1 Nannocystis exedens
GACCGAACGCATCCATCGCCGTCTTGACGATCTTGTCACCATCTTCGACCGAGTCGTAGTTCGCAACCGCCATTCCTCCGGCGGCCTTGATCTCCTCAACCACTTTGTCAGCTGCAGCAGATGACTTGCCGCCACCGTGAATCGAACCGCCAAGATCGTTGACGACCACTTTGGCGCCACGGCTTGCGAGCAGAAGTGCGTGGGCCCGGCCGAGGCCGGCGCCTGCGCCGGTGACGATGGCAACACGGTTATCGAAGCGCAACTCAGACATGAGGAAACCCCTTGGATACGTTTCGTGTAGAAAAGATTCGTGTGCGAAGTATCAGGGCCGAGCCGACGCGGGTCAAGGGGGACGTGCGCCGGTTTCGAGGGTGTCTTGGCGGTCGGAAGGCCCTGATGCACCCGGTGGATCCCTGTGCTACTCGCCCGCATATGAAGATAACTTTCCGCACCTGTGTCTTGTTCGTCTTCGTTGGCTGCAGCACGGGGGGGGCACGCAAGCAGGCAGTCCGAATCTCAGCGTGTCCGAGGACGCGTTCTGCAGCGCACGCGCATCGTTGGATGGCGGGACCGCCTGCCCGAATGGCCAAGACCGGGCAGAATGTGGCGCTGTTTATCAATGCGCCCGAGACAAGCTCACGCAGGCGGCGGCGGAGCGAGCCATCGCGTGTTTGCAGAAAACAGCGTGTGTCAGCGTCAGCTGTTACAGGAACGCCGGCCTCGACACTGAAAATGTCGAGCTTTCTGTCCGATGCGTCGATCGTCAAAGTGCGTGCGCCAACGAGGGTGCCAAATTCGACGACGACATGTGTTCAACAGTTCGTGGCGGGAACGCGAATTTTTCTGCGGACGTGACAGCGTGCCTCTCCAAGCCATGTGCTGAGATCCAGAGCTGCCTCACCGTTGCAGCAGGCGGCTGCAATTTTCAATGATGGAGCGCGGGTCGACGGGGGCGTTGGGGCCGATCGTAGACAAATCATATAGTGTACGTACAATGTGAGGATGAATGAGCTGCGCTTCGAATGGGACGAACGCAAGAACTCACTCAATCGCCGAAAACACGGAGTTGATTTCGACGAGGCGCAAACAGCCTTTTATGACGATCACGCAGCGCTCATTGACGATCCTGACCACTCGGAAACGGAAGAACGCTTCGTCCTCTTGGGGATGAGCGCGGTCCTTCGTGTGCTCGTCGTGTGCCACTGCGTGAGAGCTGGCGGCGACGTCATCCGGATCATCTCTGCTCGCCGGGCCGATCGAGCAGAGCAACGCAACTATCAAAGGAACCAAGAGCGATGAGAAAACAGTACGATTTTTCTGCTGCTCGACCCAACCCATATGCAAAGCGGCTCAAGAAAGCGATCACCATTCGGCTCGATGAGGCGACGCTCCGGTACTTTAAGATTCTCGCAGACGAATCTGCGATTCCTTATCAGACGCTGATCAATCTCTATCTTCGCGAGTGCGCGGCATCGCGTAAGGAGCTGAAGATCGATTGGCGACCCGCAAAGGCGAAGGTCGCGTAACTGCAGTCGTGCGCGCGGTTTCATCGTCACGTTGCTTTTGCGGACGCGTTGTCGTCGTTGCGCCAGCTGGCGCTGTGGCCACTTTGATCTACAATGTAACCACAATGAAATCGGCCTCGAAAGCAGTCGGTATTCGCGAGCTCAAGAACAACACCAGCTCGGTGCTCCGCCGGGTCCGCACCGGCGAAACGATTACCGTAACGGATCGGGACGTTCCCATCGCCATGCTGGTCCCTCTTCAAGGACGTTCGACGGAAGAGCTCATCGCCGAATTCGTCAAATGCGGACAGCTTTCGTGGGATGGAGAAAAGCCTAAGGGCTTGAGGAATCCGCCGCGCGTTACGGGACCGTCTGCTTCGGATGCGGTCATTGAGGATCGAAGGTGAGTCTTTACTTGGACACCAGTGCAGGCAAGTGCGGTTGAGTTCGGTGGACTCACGCGCGTTCGGCCGATGTTCATGGCCTTTGATGCGCAGCTCGTGAAGGCGGCATTGAATCAAGGGTTTCAGCTGGCGTGAGCGTGCGGTAAAAGTCCCAAGTGCCTTCCCTCGCTCGCCTGCGTGAATCGCTCGCTCACCGGACGTTCCACCCGCACACGCCAGGGTCAAATTTACGCGCGGCGGTGGCTGCAATTTTTCGCGAGCACAATTCGCAACTGCAGGTGTTGCTTATTAAGCGTGCGGAGCGAGAAGGCGACCCGTGGTCGGGACACATGGCCTTCCCTGGAGGGCGATTCGAGGAGAGCGACGCGCACATGCTGGCGACAGCAACTCGCGAAACGCGCGAAGAAATCGGCCTTGATTTGGCCACCACCGCGACGGTAGTCGCCCGTCTTGACGATATCGCAGCCCTCAGAAGCAGCGCTGGGTTGATCATCACGCCGTTCGTCTTTGCGCTTCATGGGGAAGACCCAACGTTCGAACCGAACGAGGAAGTCGCCGAGGTGCTCTGGGCCGACGTTGCGCCTCTCATGCGCGGCGAGCGAGCCACCCGCTTGGCGTATCGGTTCGGAAAATTTGACGTCGACCTTCCTGCCTATGACGTCGACGGGCGAATCGTCTGGGGTCTTACCTATCAAGTACTGGAACCATTGCTTGTGCGTGTGAAGGCCCTCATCCTGTAGGCAGATGCGCACCCCACCTCATCCGTTCGATTGGGCGGTATTTCTCAGCAGCGTCGCCATAACGGACGACACGAGGAACAATTGTTGCTCCAGGTGCGTCAAACGGTCGTTCTCTCTCCATAGTCCATGCGTGCGCTTTTCCTCCTCGGTGCCTTTGTAACTGCCGCCGCCCTTTTGGGAGCCGCGCGTGGCCCAGGCGCCTCGGGCACGTCGCGGGACGTATCGCTCGCGGGCATGCCCCACCCTGCGCCTATCGCACGCGCCGGTGATCGTGTCGCTCTGAATGCGGCGTGCGTGAAGTGCCACGACGACATCGCGCGCGAATGGTCAAGGTCCTTGCACAAACAGGCACACACGGATCCGTCGTATCAACGCGCCCTCGCGCTTGAGCCGCTCGATTTCTGTCGCGGATGCCACGCGCCAGAAGCTGATGCCTCCCGCGATGCACCGAAGCCACTTGGGGACATGGGCGTCGCTTGCATCACTTGCCATGTGCCCGACGACGCGGCGCATGGAGCGACGCTCGGTGCACCGAACAGCGCTCGAAGCGCGCACAAGGCGCCTCACGCAGTGCTGCGAAAAGCAGCCTTTGCGACGAAGAGCGCCTGCGCGAGTTGCCACGAGTTCACGTTTCCGCACGGCCAAGAGTTGATGCAGTCGACCCTCCGCGAGCACACCGCGAGTGGCACGACCGCATCATGTGCCAATTGCCACATGCCGTTCGTCGATGGTCCAAAGGGCCGCCACCGAAAGCACTCGTTCTCGGTTACCAATGAGATGATTGTCAACGCGGTTGACACACACGCAAGCCGTGAAGGCAGCCGCGCAACGTTCACGATTGCGCCGCGAGGCGTGGGCCACGCCGTGCCAACCGGTGACCTCTTTCGAAGGCTCGTGCTTCGCGCCACCGTCGTCGACGAGAACGGCAACGCGCTCGAAGCGAAGCGCCGCTATCTCACGCGCCACTGGTCCAATGTTCGATCGCCAGGAGGAGCCGTGATCCGTGGCCTTTCACGCGACGATCGGCCAGGCGGAAGCGAAAATAGGACGGCGAGCGTTGCGTTTCAGTTTGCAGAGTCTTTGCGCTCCAAGACGATACGCTGGCAGCTGCACTACGAAAAAGTGGAGCACCCACGGTCCGAATCTGAAGATGACGTGGTGAGCGGCGGCAAGTTGCTGCTCAGCGAAGGACAATTGGCACCATGACTGACCCATCCCCAAGGAGAATCCGATGATTCGCAAAGCTCCCTTTACGGCTGTCGGCTCGTTGTTTGCTGGTGCCTTGTTCTTGCCGCTAGCGATTTCCCTCGGGGGGTGCGGCCAGTCGCACGCGCGCACGCCGAGCGATGCGGTGGTCAAGGCACCGACGGTCGCAAGCCGGGTCGTTCCGAAAGTTGACGTCACGCCACAGCTTCGACTCGCTGCCCAAAGTGGCCATCAGCAGATGAACGTCTTCCCTGCGTTCGGGCGCACTTTCGTAGCCACGAAAGGCTACGTCGCCGAAATTGTCGCCAGTGGCCTGACGCCCCGACCCGAGCTCGCAAAGGGTCTTGAGGCCGTGTCGGGCCAGCCCATCGGCTTCTACGGCAACTTCCCGAATGACGCGTATACCGTCGCCATTCGTTACGGCGAGCGATCAGAATCGTACGACGTTTACAAATGGGAGAACAACGCCTGGCAGGTGAGCGGCGGAGACCATGATGGCCACGCGCAATTCTTCACCGCTCCAGACGGGACGCTCGGCATGTTTCAGTCGTACGGCGACGCTCCCTTCATGACGCTCGATCGCAAGCCGATGCCCTCGGCACCCAAGGGCGATGGGGTTCGTTACGCGAGCATCGCATCGATATCGGATGGAATCCTCGCGCTTGAAGAGCCCCAGAGCGGTCACGCCGCACGCATTGTGCACTGGTCAAAAACGGGCAATAAAGTTTACTACTTGCCCGTGCTCGGGATTGCGCTCGAGCATTTTGGTGTGGTGCAGATGAAAGCGAAGGGCTCGCGTGCCATGGTGCTAGGGAGCATTGGCGGCTCCGACAATGGGACCGCGCAAGCGCAACCGTATGTTGCTGCGTTCGACGGCAGCGTTTGGTCGCGAATTGACTGCCCAAGGGCGATGGGTGAGCCGAGCGTCGGCCAGCTTAGCCCCGACGGCACGCTGTATTTGCGCACCACCAGCCACAAGGCCGCGCCAGGAGGCGGCGACACGGCGACCGAGCATCTCTGGGTGCGCCCGGTCGGCGGCAATTGGTCGTCAATTGACTTGCCTACCACCGCGAGCGGCGCAAAATGTTGGTATCAGGACCTCGAAGCCGACGATCACGCGCTTTGGCTGACGGCCTCGTGCGACAATGACGAAGGGCCGCAGCACGTGCTCTTTACCTCGCACCCGGCGTATGCCAAGGGCCGGGCGCCCGAAACGATCCGTTCCACGCCTTGAGCAGTCGCTTCGTGGACTGAGCTCGCCTTCGACGCCGGTTTTTCGTAGAGTCCGAACGATGAGGGTCGATCGAGCTGCGTTTCTTGCCATCACGGGATTGCTCACTGCCGGTTGCAACAACAACCGCCCCGCCGTGGCGCCCACGATAACGGCCGAACCACCACCGCCAGCCCCTTTAGGGGTCGCGACGACGGCTCCGGTTGACGCAGCGCCTCCGGCAGCACCGCCACCCGCCGGCCACACTGAAGTGCCCGCCGCGCCTCCCGCTCTTTCGCCTCCCTCACAGAGTGCGCCCGTAGCTCCGGTCGCAGTCCGCGATCCAATTCCGCCACCCCGCGCGAATCGCAAGTCTCTCGGGCTCGAGATTGGGTGCGGTAGGGGCAAGGTCGCTTTCGATCCAGCCAAACAAGCGTGCAACGACGAACAGGCCACTGAAACCGACTGCGTGGAAATCGTAAGCACCGGCGTCTACCCCACGACCGAAAGCGGACGCTGCCCTGGGGCCGCCGCTGCCCAACGGCGATGCAATGTCTACAGCAGGTTCTTCAAGCCGCGGCTCGCACACGAAGCCGGCGAGTGCCTCAAGAAAGCGACTGGCAAAGCGTGCGACGGTTGCAAATTTTTTCGCTGCGGCCACGAATCGTTGATGACTGCATGCATCGATCACAACGCGGATTACGAGTGCAGCGTCATCGACTCACAGTGCGCAGACGTCAGCAAGAACCGGTGTTTGTCCTATCTATCGGGCATGAACCAGCAGGGTCGCGACGCCATGGTTGAGTGTCTCAAGAAGGACTGCAGCCGTGGGTTTCTGCGGTGCTTGGAGACCGTTAAGTAACGTATCCAAAAATGATGTCGGATCTCGAGGTGTTCGACGACCCAGGTCGCGGAAGGGGCGTGCGCGCCATGCGGCCCTTTCAGCGCGGTGAGGTCATCGAGCGGTCGCACGTCATCGTTGTTCCCAAGGAAGAATGGTCAAGGATCGAGACGACCACCTTCGCCAACTACCGCTTTCTCTGGGGCGACGACTCCGCGATTGCGCTCGGCTTTGGTTCACTCTTCAATCATTCGTTTTCACCCAATGCGCGCTACTTCCGAGTGTTCGAGAAGCGCGAATTGCACTTCTTCGCACTCGCCGACATCGCGGCGGGTGAGGCGATCACCGTGAACTACAACGGCGAGCCCGACGACCGGACCGCGTTGTGGTTTGATGCGAGGTAGTGGGTTGGCGTGACCCCTGAGGTTCCCCCGAATCCGTTGACACGCATCAGGAGGTTTCTCTCATGCGTGTCTATCGTCGTTATGCCGAAGAATTCAAATCAGACGCTTTGACGTTGCTTGCCAGATCGGACCAGACAATCCCTCAGGTGGCGCAACGCCTTGGAATCAACGCCTGGACGCTTCGCGACTGGTACAAGGCCAGTATGGCTAAGAGGTCCGCCAAGAAAGCAAGATCGTCAAGCGCATTGCCAATTCCACCCGATGAGACCGATGCAGATTGCATCAAGCGGTTAGAGCGTGAGCTCGCCGCGGGGCAAAAGCAGATCGCATCACTTGAAATGGATCGGGCGATCCTAAGGCGGCTTTTTTTAGTATCTCGCGATTCTCCTCCAGATCGCGAATGCGCTTCTGCAACCAACGAATCTCCATCTGCTCCGCCGTCGTCGGAACCGACTTGCCTGAGCGACCCAGATCGATCCGCCATCGATGAAGCTGGTTCGGCTTGACCCCAAGCTCGCGAGCGACGTCGCTCACGCTGCGCTCGCCCCGATTCTCAAGATGCCGAACCGCCTCGCGCTTGAACTCCGTCGTGTACTTCTTTCGTATTGCCATGTGGACCTTTCCCGGGAGCGTAGTCCCTTAGGTTTCTGTCCACAAAAGCGGGGGAGTTCCATCGTGTGGGCGCAGTAGGACTTGAACCTACGACTTCCACCGTGTGAAGGGAACTTGACGAGTTACGAGTTGTTCCCAAGCGTTACGTCACGACGGTTTTTCCCATCGATGCGTTACCTGAGCGTTTCGTTGGTGACTGACCGCGACGGGTTTGGTGGTCTGGTTGGTGGTCTGGGTACCTTCGCAGGTGGTCTGCAATGTGTAGATTGCATGCGTTAAGAGGTCAGACGTGAAGCGTCTGCAAGGCCACGAAGGAAGCCAGCCGCGGGTGAAGAAGTCGCGCATCGCTCACGCACCAACGTGATCCAGCCCGACCTTCTATTCGCCGCCAACATGCCAACAGAACCCTCGACGCCGCATGAAAGCCTTGCGAACCATGCCTGTATCCGTGTTGGGCCACGAACAGCTCGATGCCAACATGCCAACAGTTCTCGCCCCCAGGTAGAGATGCCCGCGTTGGGCCGAGCGCCAAGTATGAGGCACGCAGCGCTGCTGATTGACGCGACCTGTCTGTCCCGGCGGCCATTGCCTTACTCGTCAACGTTCGGAAGTTCTTTGCGTGGGAGATAACCGCTGGGTTGATGTGCTGGGTCATTCTGCCGAACGAACCCAACTTCGATCCTCATGCTGCTCTCGGACTCGGCTGCCAGGCGAGCGCGTTGCAATTGAGAGAGTTCTTGTAGTGCCCGGCTGAGCGAGCGGTCGAGGTGAGTTTCGTAGCGCTGAATTCGCTCGAGGTTCTCAGCCGAAAGCAACACCCTTTCTTCGCGCAGGCATGCCAGGCGAGTGTCTGTTTCTTCAAGAGCCCTTCGCAAGATGCTCAGTTCTTCGTCAAGCCTACTGACGGTCGAAGCCCACATGTCGTCACCCGTACCTTTGCGCTTCTTCGCCATCGCATCGACGAGCTCGTTGAGAAGGCGCTTGGTCCATCGTTGGAGTTGCTGCCATTCACCCGTGCGCGCTTCGGCAGGCAAGGCGCTCAGGTCGACCCGTTCCAAGTCCACGTGGTTGCGATCGATGATTCGGTGGAGAACGCGCTCGACCACAGCCAACTCAAGGGCTCCGTCGTCGGTCATGGCCTCGATGTTGTGGAATAAGGACACCAACTGCGCGATGTCGTCGTGCTTCTTCCGCAATTCCCGCGGGTGTGACGGAGCCATGTAGTGACTGCGCCCGAGCGCACTCGCCCTCGCGTCGTCGTCGTCAATTCGCAGGAGCGCTCCTTGGATGGCTCCTACCTCGAAGCGACTGATGCGCCTTGTTCGCCAAAGGAGATGCGCGATGCGAGAAGCGATCAGGGTCTCGACGTATCCCCCCGGTCGAAGGCTCGCGATCGTTTCTTCTTCGTGGGCAAGCCACGCCTCGTCGCTCTCCAGCCCCGCAATCACTGGCAGGTTGCT
>CAMBEV010000145.1 GCA_945865595.1 Nannocystis exedens
GGAACACCGTCCCCCATTCGCAATGCACTTTGACGTGTACGCCACCGTGGCGTACACTCTTTTAGGTGTGGCGCGTGAACATCAAGAAAGTGGAGCACGTACTCCGCTCTCTTCCGAAGCACATTGCCACCACCTTTCTCGAGTGGGTCATGGACGTCGAAGCGCACGGTCTCGAAGAAGTTCGGAAGATCTCCGGCTATCACGATGAACCTCTCAAAGGGAAACTCAAGGGTGTGCGGTTAGTCAGGTTGAGTCGCGGATACCGGGCCTACTACGAGGTCGACAAAGTCGAAGTGAAGCTCTTGCGGGTAGAGAGGATCGACAAGCATGGCTACTAGAGCAAAGAAGAGTGAAGCCGTCGCGTTTCTCGAGAAGCTCATCGGAGGGCCTCTCTCGCTTAGGAAGCTCATTGAGGCCATTCGGCTCGGCGAAGAGATGTCACAACCGGCATTTGCGGCGCAACTTGGCATTTCTCGCTCCAGCCTGAACGACATCGAGAAGGGCCGAAAACTTGTAAGCCCCGAGCGTGCTTACCGTTATGCAAAGCTCCTCGGCCATTCGGAACACCTGTGGATGCGCCTCGCGATAGAGGATCAGCTTGCCCGGGACGGCTTGTATTACGAGGTGACGCTCGAGGCGAAGCCTGTGAAGCGCAGGGCGGCATAGTCAATCTTATTTACCAACGCTTCGCCGGCACCGGCGCAGCCATGAGCCGCGCGAGCAAGCGATGCGGATCGTCGTCTACAATGAGCTCATCGAGGTTCAGCGGCTTGACGAACCCCTCCGCGGTGGCGTGGCGCAAGAATGTAACAAGCGGCGTATAGAATTCGGCAACGTTGAAGAGCGCGCACGGCTTGGCGTGCAAGCCCACGTGAGTCCACGTCCATGCCTCAAAGATCTCTTCGAGCGTGCCGCTTCCGCCCGGCAGCGCGACGAACGCATCGCTGCGCGCCATCATCTGTGCTTTGCGTTGATGCATCGTTTCGACCACGACGAGCTCGGTGAGCGCCGAGTGCGCGATCTCGCGATCGACAAGAAACTGCGGCATCACGCCGACGACCTCGCCACCCGCTGCAAGCGCACTGTCTGCGACGGCCCCCATCAGGCCCACGTGCCCGCCGCCGAAGATGACCCTCACCTTCGCATTGGCGAGCGCACGCCCAAGTTCACACCCACGTTCGAGATACTCGGGATTCGTACCCGAATTGGCGCCCGCGAAAACGGCAACTGACTTTATTGTCAACCTGATTTACCTATTCCTTAGGGTAGCGCCAAGCGAAATACGGCGTTTGCTGTGTCGCGAAGAAGAAGCCGCAACGTCTTCGGATCCAGTTCGAGCGCATCGAGCCCTTCGAAGCACGCGCTGGGCGTGATCATTGGAAAATCGCTCGCAAAAAGGACCTTCGCTTTCCCCGGTCCGCGCAAAAATTCGATCAACTCTGCGGGCCAGCGCTTCGCTTTGTACGCCGATGTATCGACGTAGAAATTCGGGAACTTACGCGCGAGCGAGATGACCTCGTTTGTCCAAGGAAACCCGACGTGGCCTGCAACGATCTTCAGTTCTGGAAAATCGATCGCTACGCGTTCCAAATAAGGGATCGGCCGACCGGGCTCTGATGACATCAGCGGCCCCGTGTGCCCCACCTGCGTGCAGAACGGAATGCCGAGCTCAACGCAAGTTGAATAAACCGGGTAGTAGCGCCGATCATCGGGCGGCAGCTCCCACAACCAGGGAAGCATGCGCACGCCAACAAACCCGTTGGCCACAGCGCGGCGAATTTCGCGCACGGCTTCCATCGGCCTTCGGAGGTCCACGCCCGCAACGGCTCGTAGCCTTCCCTTCGAGGTGTCTACTTGGGCCGCCACTTCGTCATTCGAAATGATCGCTCCCGACGGCGCGTACCACGCGGTGGTGATCGCGACTTCGACCTGCGCGGCGTCGAGCGCGGCGATCGTCAAGTCAAGTGGCACAGAATCAGGGACCGTCTCGAGTCTCATCCAACGGAGCACGCTCTCGAACATCGGCTGACGCATGAACAGAGAGGTCGGATGCTGAATCCAAGCATCGACGATCGGATAGTCGGGCATGCCACCGGAAGCCTACGCCGAAAGCGATCGGTACGCCTCGTTGACCTCACGCATGCGCTTACCCAGACGCACGCGCTCAGCGTCACTCAACCCTTGGATCAAGTCAGGATGCAGCTCGCGAACCAGCTGCCGATAGGCACGGCGTGCGTCCTCGAGCGAGGCTCGCGCGGCGAGTCCAAGAACCACCAAGGCTTGCTCGCGAATCGGATCGACTGCACCTTCCCTCGCCCGCCTGCGACCATGCAGAAACTCGCACGTGCCCAACGCCTCCTCCGGATCAGCACCCCGTGGCAGCGTCGCACGAAGACGAAATGTAACCGTCGCATCACCAAGTCTCTCAACGCGCGTCAAGCGGTCGAGCAATTGCGCCCGCAGCGCTTCGGCAACGAGCTTGGCATCCACGCGGAAATCGCGCATCAACACTTCACCGTGTAGGCGCCGCGAGGACATCGCGCGAAGTAGCGCGCGCCGCAACGTGTCATCGTCGGCCGCTTGATTGCGACGCAAAAACTGCCCAAGCTCGGGCGAGGCACCATCGTAGTCGACGGCGTAAACCAGCCCCTGGCGTAGGAACACCCTGTGCGTTCGCCCGCGCGGCTCAGCCAGTTCAAGTGCACCCGAGGCGCGCGCTCGATAGAGCGTCCCTAGTAAGTCACCCAAGGTGGTCGCCAAGAGCCGACCTGGAAGGATCATGGTCTTTGTTCACGTAACGGCTGAGCTGAACCAGGGCCAAGTTTCGGCGGCCTGGACATCGAAATGCGTCGCGAACTCTGGGTTCGTTGGGTAGATTGCGCGCCGTCTAGTGGGGGGTGTGGCGGAGCCCGCGCGCCCCGGCATCGTGAGGTAACGCACATGGCGCGACGCATCGGTCGGCAGTTTTTTTCATCACTCGCGTTGTCGATCGTGGGCGGCGCGGTGGGGTGCTCTGGCGACTTCGACAGGACGCGCAACATTTCTCCTCGGGGCACGCTCGGCACAGAGCTCTTCACGCTGATTTGCGACCGCGTCGGC
Organism: Nannocystis exedens; assembly: GCA_945865595.1. GTDB lineage: Bacteria > Myxococcota_A > Polyangia > Polyangiales > Polyangiaceae > JAHFDX01. The sequence continues at coordinate 3,100 of CAMBEV010000145.1, forward strand.
GCGCAATCGCTCCCTGAGGACATCACCGGGCAGTCGTTTCACGCGGGATGTCACGCAGATCGAGAGGGCCTGTTTGCGGATCGCGTCGATCTGCGGTTCCTTCCAGAGCTGCCCAGCGCATCCATCGACCGTGCGGGCAACGAGGTCACGACCGAGACCCTGCGCGCGCGTCGCAAGTATCACATCGACCGTATCGAGCGCCTCGGCACACATCGCGACGAACTCGTCCTGGCTCTTGACGATCTTGTCGCCGACGAAACGATAGCGCGCAAGGACACAACCAACGCCGACCCCGCGCAGACTTGCAACCAGGAAGGCACCACGACGCTTCATCAAGAGCTGCCCGCGTTTCTCGAGCGCATCACCAGCCTCTATAATGACGGCACCCTCCCCGAACTCACACGCGCCTTTGGTCGCACGCTAGGCGACGTTGAGAGCGCCGAAGATGCGCGCGAGGCACTCGCCCGTCTCGAAGCGCGAAAGGGGTACAGGCCACCCGCGCTGTCGCAGGGCATCGCGAAGCCGATTCTTTCGTATCCTGGCCTGATCGATTTAGCCAACACCCTTCTGAAATCGATCGCGACCGATTCGGACGCCCTGTCGCCAGAGCCGATCCTCGATTCGACAGGCCTGCGCATTGCGGTCGCCGGTCCTGCGCAGCCAGCCTTTCAAAATTTGCTCGCGGCGCTGCATGAAAAGCAGCGAGAGCCCGAGAGTCACGCATCGGCCACGCGGCTGAGCACACAGGTTGACCCACGGACCGGCTGGACGGTTCTTTCACGTCCACGCTCATCGCTCGAGCTCGCGCAGGCGGTACTCCTGTCAACGGACGATTCGTTTGCGCGCACGACGCTCCCCGACACGGTTCGCTATGTCGTCAAGCGTGACGCAAGAGGCGTCGCGGCGGTCGAGGCTCGCAATGGTCAACTTCCTTCACCCTTCGTCGACGACAACAAAGACGGCCTGGCCGACCTCGATAGCCTTGGTCAGTTCGTGGTTGCCGGCACGTCGACCGAAAGCACGACACCCTCACCGTTTCACATTCCCAAGTTCGGCTCTGGCACCTCGACCATCAAGCGCGACTCGGCAGGGCGCGCACTCGCGAGCGACAACAAGCCAGTTTTTGCATCGCTCGATCTCACGCGCACAGCGCTGTCATCGTTACGCGCCGATCTGCGCACAGCAGTCGATCCCGATCCCAAGTACGACGTTCTCGGCAAGCTAGCCGCAGGTCTTCCGGTGGCCCTCGGGCGGCGTGGCGCGGTCACCGCAAAAGAGTACGCAGCGGATTCCTCTCTCGCCGACGACTGGAAGCTGCGCTTCAACGAGCCAGTGCCCCGCGATCTCGGGAAGACGCCCAATACGATCACGTATCGGCCCATTTCGGCCGAAAGCTCGCCTCTTTACGCACTCGTTCGAGCCCTCGGGCGCCTGCTTTCGAAGCCCAACGCCTTTGATGCGCTCCAAGTGGTCAGGCAACTCGTCCAAGACCACCCGAAGGCGCTTGCGCGCATTGTGTCGGTTGCCTTCGAAGCCAAGCGGATCGCGGACGCGCACCCCGAGGCCAAGATCCCTGCGAAGTCCACGTTCTGGGACGAGGTATTCGACAGCCTGGTGAACATCGCGCAAGTTCCAAAAAAGTCGTCCGGGCGCGGCCTGATCGAAGACACGATTGCCGCGTTTGCGCACGACAAGACCGCGTCGCTTCAGAGCACCTTCGGCGCCTACGTCGAGTTTCGCGATCAACTCACCTACAACCGCAATCCCCCGTCGCCCGGCGCAAAGCCGGACATCAACAGCGCCCCGTGGAACCTGACCACCAGCTCCGTCGCCCCACTTCAAACGCCCGTCGATCGCAGTCAACCCGACGTCGGCGACAACCGCAGTGTGCTGCAGCGCTTCCTGCAGCTGCTGCACGACGCGAACGGTCTTGCGGTATGCACCAAACAAGACGCCGTCGTCCACATCAAGATCAAGTGGAACGGCATTCCGATCAACCTTGATTACCCTTCGAACCAATTGGTCAGCGTGCCAGCGTGCCTCCTGGTCGGCGCCATTACGCCATCGAAGACGATGCGCAAGTGCGGCATGCTGCGCCTCGAGAACGTTGCGCTGCTCGTCATCGACGTTGTGCTCGGGCGAGCCAAGTTCGACATTCGCGACGACTGCCTGCGAAGGCTGATGGACTCACCGCTTACGAGCCTCGTCGGCGGAGTCGACAAGTTCCTTGAAGAGGCTTCGGGTATCAAAGGGTTGTCGACCAGTCCGTCGGTCCCGGGCATCAGTCGGATGCTCTACTTTGAGACGAAAGCTGCAGGGTTCAACGACGTGCCGTTCCTTGCGGGTGATCCAACGCCCGACTTCCAGACGAAGCCGAAGGCGTTCCTTGAAGGCGTCATCGACGTGGCGCCTTCAATGGCCTGCAACGCAACACCCTTTGTCGACCCCTCCGACGGCAAGACCATCCAACTTCGCACGTGCGACAACTACAGCGACACGTTGCGCGTGCGCGATGCCAATGCGCTGTTCCCTGTCGAGCAGAACGATTTCGTGGCGAATATCAAGCCACTCGCGGAGGCGTTCGGCAACTACGGCGACGGCGCGCAGTTGTTCATCGATCTCTTCGAAAACTTGCATCGCCACTGGGCATCGACCGCCCAGTCGAAAGACATGTGCGATCCCTCGCTCCCACACACCGATGCGCGTTGGTGTTCAGGCGACGGCCTCGTCTCGTACGAGCCCATCCTCGTCGAAATTCTGCGTAAGACCGATCTGCTCCAGTCAATCCAAGAGCTGGTCAAGGCTCTTAACACAATCCGCATCGAACACTGCGACACCGTCGACGAGAAAACCGGCCTCTGCAAGAAGTCCACGACGCGTGATGGCATCGTCGTCCTCGGCGATCTCATCCGTGACCTCGTTGACCCCGAGGTCAACAAGGGCCTCACAGACGCTCTCGGGCGTTCGTATTCGTTGCGCAACGACGGGACCAAGAACGCGCAGACGACCCCGCTCTACCTGATCGTTGATGCCCTAGGCGCAATCGACAAGGAGTTCGCGAACCATTCCGAAGGCGGAGAGCGACTACCGCAGTGGCGCTCGGCGCGCTCCGTCCTCACGGACCTGCTCTTGGGGGTCAAAGGCACGGGAAGCAAGGCTGATTTCGCAAACCCTGGCATTCCTAAGATGGTCAATGTGCTTGTCGACACGCTTGCATCGCAGATCGCCGCGCACTGCCCCGATCGCACGAAGACCGAGTGCAAGTGGGCGAGCGCAGATCTGCCAAACTCGACCAAAGACGTCCTCGAGGGACCCCTCTTCGCGTCAGCGATCGACCTGCTCGATGAACTCCAAAAGGACTCCGAAACTCGCAAACAGATAGACAACTTTCTTGTCTATCTTCTTGCGGACTCCGACCACGACGCGATGGCAAGCGCGCTCGCCGGCATCACCGATCTCCTGCAGTCGCTCGGCGACGACACGACGCGCATTCCCGTGGCGCGCGCAACGCGTGCCCTTGTGGGCACGCGCGTCACAGACGACAAAGGCCGAACAGTGCGCACATCCGTCGCTGACGCCGTCGTGGGTCTCCTGTCGCGCATCCTCGCGCGTGGCAGAAACGCAGACGGTGATCGCGTTTGCGGCAAAGAGCTCGACCCGAACGAAGCACTCGTCCTGCTCTTGCGGCGTGCGGTGGCCACGAAAACGCCGCTTGAACCCTCGCCCGCTGACACGCTTGCCAACGTTGCCGCGGAAGTGAATCGCAGCGACCCATCGTCGACCGCAAAACTCGCGAGCCCTGATTACGCAAACACGAGCAAAGAGCTGCGTGAGTTCTGTCTCGACAAGGGCCGCGGCCTTGAACAGATTTACGAAGTGATTCGCCAAGCCACGCAATGAAACGAGTCCATCTCTCGCGCGGCGCTTTCACAGCGGCTGGCCTCGTGCTCGTGGTCGCGACACTTGCGCCGGCTTCCGCTGATGCAGCAGGGCTCTACTTCTCCGATCGCGGCGTTCGTCCCATGGGACGCGCCGGGGCATTCGTTGCGGGCGCCGACGATCTGCATTCGATTTGGTACAACCCAGCGGGGCTCGCCGAGGCTGGTACAGGCGTGCTTGTGGACGCTGCGTGGCTTCGATTTGGAGTGGACTACACGCGCGAGCTTCGGGTCCGCGACGGCGACGGGAACATTCAGCAGTTCTCGGAGGGCACCATCAGCGGACGCTCTCCCGTGCTGCCCATCCCGACGATGGCGGCGTCGTACAACTTTGGCAAAGACAAGGAGTGGACGATCGCAGGCGGCGTTATCGCGCCCTACGTCGCGCTCGCAAGCTTCGACGCCACCGTCAACGGGCGGCCGTCCCCCGGGCGATACATGGTGGGCTCTTTCGAGGGCTTACTCGGCATCCCAGGCGTGTGGGCCGCTTATAAAGCACACGACAAGTTACGTTTTGGCGCCGGCGTCATGGCGTTCACTGGCTACTTTCAGACCGACGCTACGTTCACTGCGAGCCCCCAAGATCGCCTCGTCGGAGCGCCCGAGCAGCCCGAGTACGATGCCGCGGCGCGTGTGTTCGCGGGCCCCTTCTTTGCGCCAACGGCCAACGCGGGGGTCACCTACATTCCGTCAAGTGCCTTACGCATCGGTATCAGCGCGCAGCTGCCCATCTGGCTAAGCACCCCGGCGAACGTCAAGATGCGGCTCCCTACCGCCTCCATTTTCGACAACGCGAAACAGGTAGGCGAAGACGCTGATATGCGGATTCAGTTCCCCGCGATTCTGCGCGCGGGCGTTGAGATTCGGCCCTCGACCGATGTTCGATTCGAGGTCGCGTACGTGCGGGAGTTTTGGTCGATCCAGAAGAGCATCGACGTCAACCAGCGCATTAGCCTTCAAGGGGTGGTCGGACTCCCACCTGACGCAAAACTCCCGTCAGTGAGCATCGCTCGGGGATTTCAAGACGCTCAGTCGTTCCGCGTGGGCGGCGAAGTGCGCGCGAAACTTCTTGGTTATGAGACCGACATTCGTGCCGGCATAAGTTACGAAGAGAGCGCGATTCCTCGTGAGTATTTGTCGCTCAACGCACTTGATTTTGAGAAGGTCACCCTGTCGCTGGGCGGCACACTCCACATGGGAAAACACTGGGGATTCGACATTGTGTACGCGCACCTCTTCGCGAGCACGGTCTACGTCGACCCCGCCACGGCCAAGGTGCCGCGCATCAACCCGCTCAAGGGAAACGCCGA
>CAMBEV010000146.1 GCA_945865595.1 Nannocystis exedens
CCCTGGCACCCGTTTAACATCCCGTTCGAACCTGCCGTAGGACAGTCCAATGAAACTCATGCCGATCCGGCGAGGTCTGCCCTTCGTGATGGCGGCCGCGCTTTCGTCAGCGCCAGCGCTCGCGAACAACCTCGACAAGTTCTCCTACGCTGGCAAAAGCGTCGTGTCTGCGATGACCGCGGGCGGGCACATGACCTCGGTGAATAAGACTTGGGGCCTAAGCCTCGACAACCAGCTCGATCCCAACTGGCTCGTGCAAACACCGATTGCCAAGTACTGGGGCGTCGGCGCAGGCCAGTTGCCATTGCCGACTGAATGCGTCGCCGGAACCGCTGCGTGCAATTCGGATTACTTACTGAAGAACTGCACATCGAGCCCGGATTGCGGCCCCCGCGGCCAGTGCATGACCATCGCGTCGTCGGTCAAGAGGCCGGGCGAAACGCCGAAAAAGCTCTGCACAGGCCACTCTGACGAGCAGCTTGACGACCTCTACCGTGCGATTATCGAAGCGGAATCCTACGTCGACATCTCAACCCTTACACTGCAAAACGGGCGCTTCCAGGCCGCCCTGCGCAACGCGTTTACGTTCCTCGCGTCGAAGAACAAGCCGATTCAGATTCGCGTGCTCTACGGCTCGTTCCCTGGAGGCGGCGTCGACGATGATGGGAGCCTGAGGGAGCTCGTTCGCGACTTGCCCCCGCACGCGAAGCTCACGGTCCACCTCGCGAAGTACGCCTACAAGGTCACAACCTGGAACCACGCCAAAATCGTCGCCGTCGATGGCAAGCTCGTGCTTGCGGGTGGCACCAATCTCTGGACGACGCACTACCTGAACCAAAATCCCATACACGACATGTTGATGCGTGTGAGGGGAACGGCGGCCGCACACGCAAGCGCATTTCTCAATAGCCAATGGGATATCGCGTGCCAGCGCTTCGGAGTAGGACCAGACCTTCTCACCGGAACGACCATCCGCGCGTTTCCCGAGGGGGCACCTGCCTGCCCGTCAAATTTTTCTGGACGCTCGCTGCGGGCGGGGAGTGGCGGCGTACCCATCCTGTCGGTTGGACGACTTGGCGCCGCCGGCGACAACGCGAGCGATGACGCGATCTTAGGGCTCATGCGAGGAGCCAAGCGCGAACTCTGGATGTCGCACCAAGACGTCGGCCCCGTAAAACGTGCGGGTATCACGTTGGGCACGTGGCCTGAGCCGTGGATCAATGAGGTGCTCGGCGCTCTCTCGCGTGGCGTCAAAGTCTACCTGGTGCTCTCGGGCTACAAGGCCGTCCCCGGCGGTCTCACCGGCACCGCAGGATTGCTTGCAACATACAGCAATGGCTACAACCCTGAAGATGTGGCCAACGAGATCTATTCGCGCGCGGCCAAGAGCGGGAAATTCAGGGCGGGCAGCAACCTTCGAAAGCTCTTCTGCAACAACCTCAACATTGCACCCATCCGCATGTCGCCTGACAACACCTGGCCGGACGGTGTCAACCTCGGCAATCACGTCAAGAGCACGATGGTCGACGGCCAGGCGTTCTATGTCGGCTCCCAGAACATCTACTGGTCGAACAACAGCGAGTTCGGCTTCATCGTCGACGATGCGGCCACGACGCAGAGCTACATCAAGGCCTACTGGTCGAAACTGTGGGAGCAGTCGAGGCGAGCCGCGGTCTCGGGTTGGGGCGCCCGCGCCTGCCTGATCAAGTGACACAACGGCCTGACGCGACTCGATAGTACCTTTGACCCTGGGCGCGCCGACAGTCCCGTGGTAGTCGGTGGCAAAGCGATGAACAGCCCCATTCACAAGGTTTTCGGCCCAGCCGGAGTGGCATTCTCAGTGTTTGCGTTCGCGGCGACTGCGGCTTGTACAGCCGGCTGCACCAACAACTCGAACGACCCGTACACGCCCACACCCGTATACTCGGGCAAGAAAGCCAGCCTCCCCGCGGCACCGTCCCTTCCGACCACGCCCCTTAAGTCGGGTGATGCCTTCACCGTCTACGGCGCAGGGCACCACTTTCGCAGCATTGTGCACAACAAAGAAGTCACCTCGAAAGAAGTGTCCATCGTCGGTTACATTGTCGAATCAAACATCCCGAAGGCGCCCGCCTGCGCTGTGCACCCAACAGGAAAGAAGGATCCTGACACGTGCACAGACATCCCCCTTCCGATGTTTGCGATCGCCGACGTCAAGGGCGACACCAAAGGCGCGATGATTAAGGTCGTCGGCTGGGCGCGCAACTTTGCCGTCATCTACGACGCGATGAAAGAGTACTCAAAGGTCAAAGCCGGCAACAAACCGAAAGAGCTCGTGAAGGACGGCGCAACCGACGTGCCCTTCCCGCTTCCTGCGGTTGGCGCAAAGGTGAAGATCACCGGCATGTACAACTACTCCGCAACGGTAAGCAGCGGCATGGTCGCTGACCCGATCAACGGCGTGCTGACCTACAAGAGCGTTGAAGTTCTTGAGCCTGCACCTGAAGCCGCGGCATTTGCCAAACGACTTTGATTGAGTCGGGACGCGCTTGACACGTGGAAGTGCCGGACTTCAACACGCAGAGAACCACGTTTTCGGGCGCGCGCGGGGCGTTGACCTCATGCGTCAAGTTCATTGACGAACTGGTTCAGCGCGGCTGTGGCGCCTTCCGGCAAGCGCACGTCTCCCTTACTGAAGAGGTGACGAGCCCTTGCTCGGGATGGTTCATCCCATTGACGAATGGTGCGTGTGGCTAGCCTGCGACCCGCGGCGGTGGTCACCAGCGCGAGCGAGGCCTCGGTCCACGCGAAGGGCGGTGAGTCTCGGTGCGCGGCAGCAATGTCGGTCAGCGGCGAGAGTGCGAGGCACAAAGAGTACACGCGTTGGTACATTTCATCGTCCAGTGCGCTGCCTACCGCGAACGCCGCGGAATCGACCGGCGAGGCAGGCGAGTCCACGTGTCGCGCCCACCACGCAACCTTTGTATCCACACGAACGAGCGATTTCAGCGCAGCGATCCACACGTGGCGCGTCAACGCCGCGGAGACCGTCTGTGGCAACCCAACGCGCTGAGCGGTCGCGTAAGCGTGTGCGAGAACACGTTTGGCCAGATGCCTGCGAAGTGGCTGGTTCCAATCGGGGTGAGCCGCGACGAAGAGGTCGTGCCACGCCGCAAAGAGCATCCAGTCATCAGCGGATGGCGGCGACAGTACATCGACAGGAACCAACTTTCGCGCCTCAGACACAAGGGCGATCTGGACGTCACGCAGCATCTCTTGATCGATCGAGGCCGCTTGCTCACCAAGCGCCTGCGCCGCGCGTACACCAATCGGCTGTAACAGATGGGTCTTGCGACCGAGCGCTGCGGGTGCAACGAACGCTTCGAAGAGCTCGGCGGCGAGCGTCACCACTTAGTCGCCACTCTCAGGCTTGGCGCGTGCGTCGTCAAGGACACTACCCACGCGCCGCATCGGGAAAAGACCGAGTCCATCGATCGATAGTTCAGGAACTTGCTCGTCAAGCGCGCTGACGATCGACTGTGCCTCGACCACATCCCACGATGGAGCGTCGATCAGCGTACGCTCAAGCGAAGCGAACGCGGTCTCATCCACAAGATGCGCGACGGCATCGACGCCAAAGAACACCACTTTGCCGGCCGGCACCGACAACGCCTCGGTGAGCACGTGCGGCGAGAGCGCCGGCACCAGTTCATAACCGCACGGCACGTAGAAGCCGGGGTGCGCCTCGTAGAAAAAGGCGCCGAGCGGAATGCCCTCCACGCCCGCGGGAGAGCGCAGGAGAACGCCTCGATCGCTCATCGCGACTTGCGTCGTCCGAAGCACGCGAGCCGGCAACGCGTACGCCAGCTTTCGTAACAAGGAAAAATCGCTCTGCGCGATCCACGTCGCGGTCGGTTGCTTCGAGGCGCTTACCGAATGCAGCACGCGCAGCGGAACGCCCAGCGTTGGAACCGCCTTCGCGGAGACCTTCGCCATGGGAACCTCGCGCTCCGAAAGCGTTACACGCGCAAACGCCCGCAAGTCGGCCATCGCCGGCACGCGATCGAGCACCAACGGCCCGCCTTCGCCGCGGATGAATACCATGCCCGCTGGGTCGAACAGCGGAATCGCGCGCAACGAAACCGGGTGCCGGTACCCGCTCTCCACCGCAACACCGGGTGCGACCGGAATGCACATCGTGAGCCCGGGCGTGGCACTGAGCAGTTGCGCCATGCGCGCCGGCACTTCGGGAATGCGCACGAGGTACCGCTGCACCCGCTCGGTCTCGAACGCACTCTCGGGCGCCCACTCGGCGAGCGCCACCTCTGCCGGCACTTCCCAGCGGACAAGGTAGTGAACCAACGCGGGACCGAGGCCGCGTTCAGCGACGACCCAGCGTGGACCTGGCTGGCTGCGCGTCGAGGGGTCGACACGCGGCATCAACCGGAGCAGCAGGGCACGCAGGTCGACCTCACGCTCGACATTGAACGCCTGCGAGAAGGTTGCGTGATACAATAGGTAAGCCGCTTGCTCATCGAGCAACTGGGGGGCGTCGTAACCAAATGGCGCCGCCCGATCGCGGTACTGAACGAAGTGGCGACTGGTGCCCGTGAAGATCGTCCCGCCGACGAGCCTTGCGGTCTCCGCAAAGGCATCCATGCGGCTATTCGATTCCGCAGCGAGCTCGAGCAAGTACTCGCGATGCTTCAGCGACGACTGCACGACCGCGATACGGAGCCCAGCGAGCACATCTTCGAGCGAGCGCTGTTCTGTGTAGGCCGCCAGAAACGCGACAAGGCGATCGATCGAGGGCAAGAGCACGAGCCCCTTGGACCCGAGCGCCACGCCGTGCGCGTCCAGCCCGAGACCGGGTGTGCGCAGACGCGTCTGATTCATCGCAATGCGATCAAGCATCGGTGTACGATCGTACACCAGCAGAGGCCTAAGTTCCCGCGAGCACACGAACCGCGCCAAGAATGGCCGCGGCAACCGTTTCGGTCCTTAAAATTGATCTGCCAAGGCTACAAATGCGCCACCCCGCGCGCCTCGCGGCTTCGACCTCGTTTTCACTAAGGCCGCCCTCGGGCCCCACCGCAAACGCGATGCCCTTGGATTCATCAATCGCGGGTCCGAGCGCGACAATCACAGGCTCTTCAGCCTGCTCCCACAAAACAATGCGAACGAATGGTTCGGGTACGGCCGAAAGCGCATCTAGCCAAGAATCTGGACCGTCAACTTGTGGGACTTCATCGCGACCCGACTGCCGCGCGGCTTCCTCGGCAATCTTCCGCCAACGCCGCGCACGCTGCTTTGCACGCTCGCCCTCGATACGCACGACCGTTCGTTCGGTTTCCACGAAGCGAATTACGGTCGCGCCGAGCTCCGTTGCATCGCGAATGATAGCGTCACACTTGTCGCCCTTCGCAACCCCCTGAAGGAGCCACAGCGGCTCTGCACCGAGAGCATCTTCGAGTTCGCCGACAAGCAGGGTCGCCTCGTCTTCGCGAACTTCGCTCACATGCGCATGGGCGCGCTTGCCCGCGGCGCTGTCGATCAGGATGACCGGTGTTTCCGCGCGAACGCGAAGCACGTGGACGAGGTGATGGAACGCCGCGCCCTTGAGGACGAACTCGCCAGCGCGCACCCCTTCGGGTGTCACGAAGCGCGTCACTTGTGGAACGAAGAGTCGGTGTTTTCGCAAGGTGAGATCATCCTATGCGGTCAACCCCGCGGTGCACGCAACGAAAGCGCGATCCATTCGCCACGCTCTGGCGCGGATTCGAGCACGAACTGCGCATACGCCGCGAGCACCTGGGCCTTTTGCGGTACCAATATGCCCGAGAGAACGAGTAGGCCGCCTGGTGCAACGGCCGCCATGATCGGCACAGCGAGAGGGATGAGCACGTGGGCTTCGATGTTCGCGAGTACTACGGGATATTGACGGTCAATTTGGTGAACGGGTGTCGTGTCGGCCTCGACGCGATTTGTCATACCGTTGCGCGCCGCATTTTCACGCGTCACCGCCGCTGCGTCGGGGTCGACGTCGATCGCGCGGGCGTGTTTCGCCCCCTGCGCCAGCGCTATGAGCGCAAGGATGCCGCTGCCACAACCGACATCGAGAATGGGCTGGCCCGCCAGTTCGCTCTCGACACGCGCGAGTTCACCTGCAACCAAGCTGGTCGTTTCGTGGAGGCCCGTACCGAACGCGCGACCTGGCTCGAGCTCGAGCACACGTTCGTTGGCCTTGGGCTCGTACGCCTCCCATGGCGGTCGCACGACGATGCCCTCACACACACAGAAGGGCTTGAAGTACTTTTTCCACTCGTCGCGCCACGCGTCACCGACCACCTCGTGCAGCGTTGGCGACCACGCTTCGGGCAGGTCACGAATCGCCGCACCCGCGGTGTCGTGATCTTCGAAACTTGCTACGAGCGTTACCTTCCCTGGGTCGCCTTTAATGAGGGTGGTCCCATCGCGCTCTTCAACGCCCAGCGCGCCCAACTCAAAGAGTCGCGAGCTCGCTTCGTCCGACACATCTTCGGTAACACTCAGCCAAACGTAGGGGTAGCGCGGCTCGCTCATCGCGAGCGACATACCACGTTCCGTGCGCAATGCACCGCCGCATCGGCTCGCACACAGTCAAGCCACTTGACTTCGAACCGACCCCGCGTACGCGGTGCGCGCAGGCACCGACACAAGGAGCGGCTTTGCGTCACGACCACGCGGAATCGGCTGGTTCTTCGCGAGCACCATCGCCGTGAGCCGACCGCCGTACACGCACGCCGTATCGATACCCGTGGCAAACCGATGCAGCTGCGGTTCGGTCAGCGCGTTGTGCCCAAACACGACGTGGGTGGGCCCTTCGTAGGCGGCGCCCCACAGCATGCGATCGTTGCGCTCAACCGCACGACCCTCACGATCAAGACAGCGCATGCGAAGAAGTGCAGCCGGCTTCTGCGCTCCGAGGTCCACACCAGGGACGACGCCCGCATGCACGACCCAAGCGCGATGCTCGGGCAGCTCAACCCATAGCGACGAGAGCTCAAGCAGCCGCCAGTCGTCATCGCCAAGTATCTTGACTAATTCGGCGTGCGTCCTTGAGAGCGGCGATCGGTCGGTGCCGTCGCGATACTCGAGCAGGCGCTGCTCGTGGTTGCCACGCACGACAAGCGCGCCGGTTCTCCTCGCGATGGCAAGGACGCCGCGAGAATCAGGGCCGCGCGCAATCAAATCGCCAACAAAAACAAGGCGGTCGCCCATCTTGAACGCCACACGATCGAGGAGGGCCTCAAGCTCAGCACTGCATCCGTGAACATCGCCAACGATGATCGTGCGCCCCATGGTCCCTCGCATTTTGGAACTGCCCAAAGCTCGCTCAAAGAGAACGGTGAAACGCAGCCAGTCTGAAGCCAACTCGGAAGTCGCCAAGAACATTCGACGTCGGCACCAAAATAGGGCAAATCCGACCGCATGCGCATCGTCATTGCGAGTTTTCTTCTGCTGACCGGCTGCAGCAGCTCGAACACGTCTACAGGCGCCGCGCCCGAGAGCGCCATTTTCGACGCAACGCCTCTTTTCGACGCAACGGCGGTTGAGGCGGTTCCTTCTGATGGTGGGGCTGGCGACGCAGCAGTGGTGACGTCCGAGTCTGCCCCCCCGGAGAACACGCTCTCGACCACCCACATGCTTTCGTGGATTTGGGAAAAGCCCAACTTTAGTTCGGCGCAGGTTGGATGGTTTCGCGCGGGTAGCTACGTTCAGTTTGGTGAGAAGGTAGCGAAGGGGCCCGGCATCCAGCCCTGCAGTGGACAGTGGGTGAAAGTGATCCCTTCGGGATACATTTGCCTCGGCCGCGACGGCACGACCACCGATTTGAATCATCGGTCAGTCGTTGCCGCACGCCGATACTGCCCAAAGGATGAGCCGCTGCCTTTCGCCTACGGCATGTCGTACGGCACAAAGTTCTACACGCGCGTACCCACGAACGAAGAACAAAAGAGCACCGAGAGCGACCCCGACGGCTGGCGCAAACAAGTCGCTGCGATGCATGCCAAAATGTCGCCTGAGCGAAGGCCGCCCGAGTTTGCGATGGATCCAGGCGAGATGCCCGACTTTCTTGAGGGCCACGCGCTGGCGCCCAACATCATGCCGTATCCGATCGCCAAAGACGCGCTCACGATGGGCTATGCGATCAGCGAAACGCGCCTGGCATTCGTATCTGCGTTTGAACGGAACGGCCGTAGCTTCTACCTAACAACGGAGCACTTCATCGTGCCAACCGATCGCATTAAATCGGCGAAG
>CAMBEV010000147.1 GCA_945865595.1 Nannocystis exedens
AACTTCTCCAAAACTCGACAACCTTACGCTCTCACGATCGCGAAAAGATCATCCGAGTTCTGCCATCGACAACGCGATTCGAGGCCTGCTTAACTGAGTAAGTTAATTGACGAAATCGGGCGTCAGACACAGAAAACTTTACACGACCGAACGCCGTGTTCAAGTGCGCACGTCGCCGAGGTTATGAGAGTGATTTTCAATTCCAAGTCGACGTCCCGACCGTCGTTCTGTACACGGTTTATGGAGGAGGCCCGATGTTTCTCCCTGACGTCTTTCGCGGCAAGTCGGAGCACGCCCTGCGTCTCCTTGCGGAGAATCCGCTTGTCACCCTCGTGGTTCAGGGCGAAGGCTCGCCCGAAATCGCGCATGCGCCGATGATCGCGACGAGCGAGGGTAGCCTCCTGGGTCACGTCGCAGCGCGCAACCCGATCCTCGGCGACATCGAGCGTGGCGCGAGGGTCACGGCGATTGTCAGAGGACCGGATGGCTACGTATCGCCCCGCTACTACGCCAGCGACGACGGGCACGTTCCCACATGGAACTACGCCACTGCACACATCGTCGGTCGGTTCCGGCGGGTAGATGATGATGTCAAGAGCCTTGACGAGCTCGTGCTCGCCTTCGAAGGCAAGGACGGATGGAGTCCCGACTGGAGCGACAAGCGCCTTGGCGATCTCGCTTCACACATCGCCTGCTTCGAGATCGTGATCGAATCGGTCGCGGTCAAACTCAAGCTTGGACAAAACCGTCCGCGACCCGATTTCGAGGCCTCAGTTCGTGCGTTTGAACAAATGGGCGCGAGCGATCTCGTCCGCTGGATGAAGCTCGGGCGCCCCTGATTTCTCCGCGCGCTCACGAGCCTGCCATCTCGAACATCGTTTGGCAGAGCAGCTTGCCGCTGCTGTCGCGCACACTCACGGTCCACGTGCCGGCCTGATCGGCGAAGCGGGTCTGTGCCCACTCGAACTGTGATACGAACTCTGTCCAAGATGGCAGCGGAAAGCGCGCGTGACGTCGTCTCACGCATTCGAAGCGGCTGGCACGTCTTCGTCCACGGCGCGTCCGCAACCCCCACTCCGTTGCTCGACGCGCTGGCGGAGCGCACGGATCTCGAAAACGTCACGCTCTACCATTTGCACACGGCGGGTCGCTGCGCGTTCGCGGATGCCGAGCACGAGGGGCGCTTTCGATCCGTCTCGTTGTTCGTTGGGCCCGCACTTCGCGATCCGGTTGCCGAAGGGCGCGCCGACTTCGTGCCGGTCTTTCTCTCGGAAATCCCCGACCTCTTCCTCTCAGGACGGATCCGGCTGGATGCGGCTCTACTCCAGCTCTCGCCACCGAACCGACATGGTCACTGCACCCTCGGCACTTCGGTCGATGCGGCGATGGCCGCCGTCGTCTCCGCGAGAATGCTGCTTGCTGAGATCAACGACCAGATGCCGCGAACGCTCGGCCATTCGGTCGTCCCACTCGACCGAGTCGCGGCGTTCGTGCGGACGAATCGTCCCCTTGCAGAACACATCGCCGCTCCGCCCGACACCGTAGAGGCACACATCGGCGAGCTCATCGCTGATCTTGTGGAGGACGGCTCGTGCCTCCAACTCGGGATTGGTGCGATTCCCGATGCGGTACTGGCGCGGCTCGGCAGAAAGCACGAGCTGGGAGTCCACACCGAGATGTTCTCCGATGGGCTCGTTCCGCTGATCGAAGGTGGTGTGGTCACGAACTCGAAGAAGAAGGTTCACGCGGGGCGGACGGTCACGAGCTTCGTAACCGGGTCGCGCCGGCTCTTCGATTTCGTCGACGACAACCAAGCCGTTGAGTTTCATCCGTGCGATCGCACCAACGATACTGCGCTCATCGCGAAGAACGATCGCGTGGTGGCGCTGAACTCCGCACTCCAGATCGATCTCAGCGGGCAAGTCTGCGCCGACTCGCTCGGTCACCGCGTCTATTCAGGGATCGGGGGACAGATGGACTTCATTCGGGGCGCCGCGCGCTCATTTGAGGGAAAACCCATTATCGCGCTTCCGTCCACCGCTGCTCACGGCACCGTGTCACGTATCGTGATGGAACTTACGCCAGGCGCCGGGGTCGTCACGACGCGAGGACATGTTCGTTGGGTCGTCACCGAATACGGCGCCGTCAATCTTCACGGCAAGACGCTGCGCGAACGCGGCGAGGCGCTCATCTCAGTTGCGCACCCGGACTTCCGCACTGACTTGCGCGCCCAGCTCCAACGAGTGCGTCACTTCCCGATGTCGTCGTAGCCGTTCAATCGGTCGAGAGTCCTTGATTGCGTATTCCGCGCAAACTGATCACCCAAATCGCGCCATCATGATCACTCGGAGCAGAGCGACGCGTGGCTCGGGGATTGGGTTACGGGTCGATGGCCGAAGCGGACTCCTTTCGTTTCGAGGGGCCCTTCAAAGCGACCCTGTGGGCGTTGTGTAGCACACGGTCGCATATGGCATCGGCGACGTTCGGATCCACGAGGTAGTCATGCCACTTGGCGCTCGGCAGCTGGCTCGCGAAGACCGTTGATCGAAGTGCATGCCGGTCTTCGAGTATCTCGAGCATGTCGCGACGATCCTGATCGCGCAGAGGCGCGCTTTCGACCCGATCCGGCTCGGGCCCGCGCTCTGCACTCGCAGGCCGGCGTAGTGTACGCTCTCCCTCGTATGGCTGATAGTAAAGCGGCGGTTCGCCAGTTTCTTGCGGGTCATAGGGCTGCTGAGGATCGCCAAAAGCGGCTCCTTCAGGTGCGGGGGGCGGCTCCCGAACAGGCAATCGCGGAGTGCTTGTCCACACTTGATGCACTGGAGCGCTTGGGGGTTTGGCCGGGACCACGGGATCGCGTGAGTGAGCGTGAAGCCACACGCGTACGCAAGCTCTGGGCAAAAGTGAAAGGCGCGTACAGTGCCGCCTAGGACCGGGAAGCTGGGCTCGGCGCTCCTTGCGCTCAGCAAGGGGCTCAATGCAACAGGTGCCCCTTGGATGTGTATCGGCGGAATCGCAGTCATCGCTCAAGGCGTCCGCCGAACGACGACGGACATCGATGTCACGGTGCGTGGCGAGGGTGTCCATCTGGATGCGTTTGTGAAGGCCCTTGCGCGTCACGGCATTCGCCCACGCATCAACGACGCGTTGAAGTTCGCGCGCAGCTCGCAGGTTCTGCTTCTCGAGCATTCGGCCTCTGGGGTCGCACTTGATGTCTCCCTTGCGTGGCTGTCGTTTGAACACGAAGCGCTCGCTGCGCGCATCCCGATCAACTTTGCAGGTGTGATTGTTCCTGCCGCACGGCCTGAAGACCTTCTGATTTACAAGGTGTTTGCCGGGCGCCCACACGACCTTCAGGACGCCGAATCACTGCTTCTGATGCACAAGAAGAGCATCGATCTCACACGAGTTCGCGCAGTCCTGTCGCAACTGAGCGAGATGTCCGATGAGCCCGGAGGCGCGGCGCGTTTGGAGAGCATTATCGAGCGAAAACGCTCGAAGCCAGGTCGTACGCGGCGCCCTTGAGGTTGCACTTCGCGCTTTTTGCGTAGTCGCAGTCGGTGGCCTCACGCAAACTCGGCATGCCCGAAGCCCTCGCGAAGGTGCTCGATTCGTTGGCGCTCCGAAAGCAGAAGCGCACACAAACTACAACCAGACGACTTAGGGCTTGAGCTGGGTGGGTGCGTCCTGCCCGTTCTGTACTTCTTCGCCAGTATTGTCATTGAGGCTAATGCCAGTGGTGGCGCACGCGCCCTCTTCGACGACAGTTGCGACGGCGAGTCTTCCGCCCTTCGCCTTCATCGCCGTCTTGAACGCATCGGCGGTCGCGTACTGAGTCTTTGATGTGGTGACCGTCAATGTCGCCTTCGAGGAACTGCCAAGGTATTTGAACCCCTTGAAGAGGTACCAGTACTCCGTATAGGTGCACGTGTTTCCAACCGTTTGGTGCTTCGTAGTGAACACGTTGCCGACGCGCTGCCCACCGATTTCGAGGGAGAAGCTCCCATCTTTGATCTGGGCGTGCGCGGTTGAGGGTAAAACGCTCATGGAGAATGCCGCGGTACTCGCCAATACGAGTCCTGCTTTAAATCCTGATTTCATGGTCCTGTTCCTTGGCTAGTAGGGTGTGTTCTGCGCACGTTGGCAAACGGGGTTGTGGCCTTGGCCGCTGAAACCGGAGCGCGGTCTCGTGGGTTACTTCGCCAAGGTGACCGAGACGCTGGCGCTCTGCTGCTCTCCGAACAAGTCCTCACTGCGCTGCGCGTAGACGTATAGTGAGTTTCCGGGCGCAATCGTGAATGTCGACGGCGACGACCGTGAAAACCCATAGCGGCTCTCACCCTCGCTGGCCGCAACCGCGACGCACGAACGAAGGAGGCCCGCGCTCGTTTCTGGTCGCACGTCGTACACCACGAGAGCCTCGACATGCGAAAAGGCACTGTAAAGGCTGACCACGAGGGGACGCGCATCGGTATTCGCCAGCTCAACCACAGCGGGATAGGCCAACGCGCCGTCCAAACCGAGGCCGCTGCACAGCACACCGTCCGCCCGGAGGCGCGTGGCCTGCCTGGAAGGACTAAAGGTGAACGCCACATCGACCTGTTCCGCGGTGGCGAGGGAGTCGTTCGTGAATTCGTTTGTCGCCTGAATTCCGAGGGAATTCGACGCGTTAGGGTTGTCAGTGCTCGCGCCACCGCCCGTCGCCACGCCGCCGTCGCCCGTCGCCGTGCCGCCGTCGCCCGTCGCCACCCCGCCACCCCCCCTGCTTGAGGTACTGCACGCCACCGCCAGCATGCACACGATCGCCGCTACTTTTCGCATCCCGCACGAGAACGGCACTTTCGGCGCCGGATTGAGCGGGAACTTAACCGCCGCTTGCGATGCGCCGTAGGGGCCGGTTGCGATGATGATGCGACATGCGAGACCGCTTTGTGTTGGCATCCTTTTATTTTCTTGTTCCAACAAGGGCGGCCCCGCGAGTGGAACGTCGAGTGGGGCCGTCGACTCGGCCGTTGCCGGCACCTACCGGCTTTACTCGGAGACCATGTACTTCGATGCCGGAGGCAGCAACACGATCACGCCGGTCACTACCCGTCTCGAACTCGACGCAAGTGGCGCTTGGCAATTCGGATCCTCGAGTGGCACTTGGTCCGTGGCTTCAGTCGCCGACGCTGATTGGAAAGCATGGGGCGTCAACGCCTACGGTCCCGCCCGTAAGCTCGTCCTCGATGGATGGAACGGGGCGCGAGGCGATGGCCCGATCGAGGAACAATCCACCGGCGTGGACTTCGTCTGGGTAATTTACCATGTCAACGACCCGAGCGCCGGGACCATCTGGATGAAGTTCGGCCGCTAGACAGGGTGGTGGGCCAGCGTTCCTGAGAGCGCGGGTTACGTTTGCGTTTCATGGACATGAGCACACAACGTCATGTAACTTGACTGTGCAGAACGTTGACGAAGGTTTGGGTGACTTGATATCCTCGCCGAATGGGACGCGTTGCCACCTATTTCGCTATTCTCTCGATGATCGGATGCACGTCTCCGAGCCCTTCGCCTGCGGATGACGGATCGGCGACGAGCGGCGAAAAATGCTCGCCGAGCACCTGCGCGGGCTGTTGCGATAGCGGGGGAAAGTGCCGCGTCGATAGCACCTACTTCTGCGGGAAAGGTGGCGAGCAATGCGCCACATGCAGCGCGAGTGACGGCAAGAGCTGTGTTCTTGGCGTATGCAAGACCGTGTGCGGGCCCGAGAACTGCGACACCTGCTGCAGCGGCACTCTCTGCCTCTCCAAGGGGACGTCGTCCTCAAGCTGCGGGATCGGCGGTGCACGATGCAGCGAATGCCCAGAAGAACACGTGTGCAACTTTGCGACGGGTCTCTGCGGCAAAGAATGCGCGGGGACCGTGTGCAACGGTTGCTGCGACGTCATGTCGTTTCAAAAGTGCTTCTCAGGCGACTCGCCGTACTACTGCGGGAAGAACGGCAACAACTGTGTCGCATGCCAGCAGGGCGGGAGCTGCGTTGATGGCCAGTGCAACTAAGGCGAGAGGCCGTCAGAGTATCGATTGTAAGTGCTCAGACCCCCAAGATCCGCTTCAGCGCGTCATTCACCATCTGTGGATTTGCGCTGCCCTTCGTCTCTTTCATCACCTGGCCGACAAAGTAACCGAACATCGCCACTTTCCCCGTCTTGAGCGCCTCGGCCTGCTTCGGGTTCGCATCCACAACCCGCTGACAAACAGTATTGATTGCGGCCGCGTCGGTCACTTGCTGCATGCCAAGTTCGCTGACCCATTCACGAGGTGTTTTCGAGGTGCCGACCATCTTGCCGTACACCTCCTTCGCCTGTTTGCCTGAAATGTCACCCGCATCGACCAATTTTAAAAGTTCGGCTACTTGACTTGCTGTCACTGGGAACGTCGCCGAAAGGCCGCTTGTCCGCACGTCGCGCAGTACTTCGCCTTGAACAAAGTTCCCAACCTTGACGAAGTCGCCATGCAGCGCGCCGGCCTCCTCATAGAACCGCGCAACTTCCGGGTGCGTCGTGAGCACCTGCGCCGCGTAAGGCGTCTGCTTGTGATCGCGCACAAATCGCGCGCGCTTCGCCACAGGGAGCTCGGGCATCGTGGACCTCACCGTCTCGATGAACGCCTCTGTGATCACGAGC
The DNA here is from genome assembly GCA_945865595.1 of Nannocystis exedens. Lineage (GTDB taxonomy): Bacteria > Myxococcota_A > Polyangia > Polyangiales > Polyangiaceae > JAHFDX01. The sequence goes on from CAMBEV010000147.1 coordinate 6,669, forward strand.
GGAGGCAAGTCGGGCTCCGGGAAGTATCGGTAATCCTGCGCCTCTTCCTTGCTACGCATCGAGAAGGTCTTGCTGGCCTTTTCGTCCCAGCCGCGGGTCTCTTGAATGATTTTTCCGCCGCACTCGAGCACGCTCTCCTGCCGCGCGATTTCGTAGTTGATCGCTTCGCGCACGAACTTGAATGAGTTGATATTTTTGAGCTCCGTGCGTGTGCCGAACTTCGATTCGCCGACGGGCCGAATCGACACATTCGCATCGCAGCGAAACGAGCCTTCCTCGAGGTTGCCGTCGTTCACGCCGATGAACACGAGAATCTCTCGCACCGTCTTCAAGTACTCGACCGCTTCGTCGGCGCTACGAAGATCGGGGTCGCCGACAATTTCGACCAGCGCGGTGCCTGACCGATTGAGGTCCACTACCGACACGTCGCCGCGGTCATGCGTGTTCTTGCCGGCGTCCTCTTCCATGTGAACGCGGGTGATGCCGGCGCGTTTTGTAACCGCCTCTGCACCTTTTTTCTCGACGGTGATGTCGAGATGCCCGTGCTCACTGAAGGGACGGTCGTACTGGCTGATCTGGTACCCCTTGGGAAGGTCGGGGTAGAAGTAGTTCTTGCGGGCGAAGATGCTCTCTTGCCGCACCGCGCAATCGAGGGCGAGCGCCGTTCGGACGGCTAGTTCCACCGCTTTACCATTGAGCACCGGAAGGGCGCCGGGCAGGCCAAGACACGTCGGGCACACCTGCGTGTTTGGAGGGGCACCAAACGCCGTCGCACACGAGCAAAACGCCTTCGTGCGCGTGAGCAATTGCGCGTGAACTTCAAGACCGATAACGGCTTCGTAGCGGCTCATGACCGGTTCGATTACACCAAAACTGGCCCGTTCCGCCTATCTTGTGGCAAACAGAGACAGTGGCGCTCCTCCTTCAACGCGCACTGCCCGTTTTTCTACTGGCCATCGCCCTCATCGCGGTGCCGGCGCTGCTCTTTCAACAGCAGGGTGTACCTCGCCTGCGTTTCCTGCGGGCAGAACGCGATCGCGTGACCGATGAGAACCGCGAACTTGAGCGCGATGTCACGCGTCTACGGGCGCAGGTGAAACAGCTTCGCGAGGACCCCCGCGCCGTAGAGGCGATCGCACGCGACCAGCTTGGCCTCGTGCGTCGCAGCGAGGTGGTGTTTCACTTCGGCAAAGCGCATTGACTCGCGGTATGTTCTCGACGTGGGACGCTCTCGAGGTCTAGGTACTTTCGGATTTATTGTGGCCCTTGGCGCAGCGTGTTCGTCGACCGCAAGGCCGGATCCGTTCGCCACTGATCTCGATGCGAGCGTCGATGCTGCAGACGGAGCAAAGGATGGCCCCGCCGACGCTCCAGACGATGCCGACCCCTCGCTCGGCGGCCCCTGCGTCGACGATAAGCAGTGCGACGACAAGATCGCGTGCACCACCGACAGGTGCGACGGAACGCTCAAACGGTGTCGCTACACGGGTGATGCGACGCTCTGCGACGACGGTGTGTACTGCAACGGTCAAGAAACTTGTCTAGCAGGCTTGGGCTGTGGTCACGGCGCACCTGTCACGTGCAGCGACAGCGACCCGTGCACGATCGGTCA
>CAMBEV010000148.1 GCA_945865595.1 Nannocystis exedens
GGCGACTCCAAGGGCACGATCATCATCGTGACGGGTTCCGATAAGGAGTTGATCGGTCAGACCGTCGCCAAGATTCGCTCCTTTCGGCCACCAGAGCCTTACGGGGGCAAGGGCGTTCGCTTCAAGGACGAACGCGTCCGCGAAAAGGCGGGCAAAGCTGGCAAGGGCAGCAAATAGCGTCTAAGAGGCGCGCTGTATAAGGACTGAGGATTTCGCCATGGCTATGCAATTGGTTGGTCGAGAGCGTCGTAAGCTCCGCATTCGTCGCAAGGTAAACGGGACGTCAGAACGCCCGCGCCTCACTGTGTTTCGCTCGGCGAAGCACATCTATGCGCAGGTGATTGACGACGTTGCGGGCGCGACGCTCGCCCACGTGTCGACGCTGTCCAAAGATCTGCGAGGGGCGGACGGGACGAAAAGCGACGATGCCAAGCGTGTTGGCACCGCTCTCGGCAAAGCGCTGCTGGCCAAAGGCGTTGACAAGGTCGTCTTCGACCGCAACGGATACCTCTATCACGGTCGCGTTAAAGCCCTCGCTGAGGCAGCACGCGAAGCCGGCCTAAAGTTCTGAGGAGAAGACGATGTCTATCGATCACATTGACGAAGAGAAGCTCAAGGAGCGCGTGATTCACATCAATCGCGTCGCGAAGGTCGTCAAAGGCGGCCGTCGCTTTTCCTTTTCTGCGCTCATCGTGGTTGGCGACGAGGCCGGTCACGTGGGTGTGGGGCTTGGGAAGGCAAACGAAGTTCCCGAGGCGATTCGCAAGGGGAACGACCAAGCCCGCAAAAACATGTTCAAGGTGTCGCTCGACCGCACTTCGATCCCTCACGCAGTGACGGGCGAGTTCGGCGCGGGGCGCGTCTTCTTGCGTCCCGCCTCCGCAGGCACTGGCGTTATCGCGGGTGGCGCTGTGCGAGCGGTCGTCGAGAGCGCCGGCATCCACGACATCCTCACCAAGTGTCTCGGCAGCGCGAATCCACACAACGTGGTTAAGGCCACGGTTGAGGCGCTGCGCATGCTCCAGAGCCCAGAGCAAGTTGCCGCGAAACGTGGTCGTCAGGTCGCTGACATTCTCGTGTCTGACCGCCGTTCGACGACAGACTTGTCAAGGTCCAACTTGCCAAGGTCCGAAGAGGTCTCGGCATGAGCGCTCTGAAACCCAACCTGCTCGTTACCCAAAAGCGGAGCGTCATCGGTCAAGCCGAAGGCGTTCGCTGTACGATCGCTGGCCTCGGCCTTCGTGGCCCCGGTTCGACCGTCAAAGTTGCAAACACGCCCTCGTTTCGCGGTGCGGTTCGCAAGGTTCTCCACCTCGTGAATGTTGAGGAATGCGATGGCTGATACACTAAGCAACCTAAAGAAGCCTGAAGGCGCGACGAAGCCCAAGACCCGCTTGGGTCGTGGTGTAGGGTCGGGTCTCGGCAAGACTTCGGGTCGCGGTCAAAAGGGCCAATATGCTCGTCGTGCGACCTTCAAGCCCTACTTCGAGGGCGGTCAGACCCCCATGCAGCGTCGATTGCCAAAGCGCGGGTTCAATCCGCACTCGGCTACGATCGTGGCGGAGGTCAACCTCTCAACGCTTGAGAATTTCGCAGCTGGAGCCGTTGTTGATGTCGCCGCGCTTCGTGCGCGTGGTTACGTCAAGGGTAAGTTCGATCGCCTCAAAATCCTCGGAAATGGCGAGCTCACCAAGAAACTCACCGTCTCTGCTCACTCGTTTAGCAAGTCTGCTGCCGAGAAGATCGCGAAGGCGGGCGGCCGGACTGTTTTGCTTGGCGTCCTACTCGGCGGCGACGTACCCAGCGAGGCCTAACGAGCGTTCATGAGCCTCTTCGCGAACTGGGGGAACATCGGCAAGCTGCCTGAGTTGCGGCGCCGCATCATCTTCACGTTGCTGATGCTTGGCGCTTATCGCATGGGCATGTTCGTCATGATTCCCGGTGTTGACCGGCGGGTCGTCGGCGACGTCGTTCGCAAATCGGCAGGCGGCTTCCAGAGCTTGATGAATCTCCTCAGCGGAGGCGCCGTCGAGCGCGCGTCGGTATTCACCCTCAGCATCACGCCATACATCACAGCGAGCATCATTCTTCAGCTGCTCGCCATGGTCCTGAAGCCGCTCGAAGAGCTCCGCAAGGAAGGCGAAGCCGGCTACCGGAAGATCAACCAGTACACACGCTATGGTGCGTTGTTGATTGCGTTTGGGTACGCGATCAACAAGGCGCGCGAACTCGAAGCGATGCAGCAGGCTGGCCTCGAAGGTACGCGGAATGCTGTCGGCGAACCGGGTTGGGGCTTCCGCATTACAACGATCATTACGCTCGTCACGGGTGTCGCGATCATGATGTGGATCGGTGAGCAAATTACCGAACGTGGTATCGGCAACGGTACATCGCTCTTGATTTTCGCGGGTATTGTCGACGGTGCTCCGAACGCGGTCTTCCAGTACTTCCAGACGAAGAAAGGCGATCTGCAGCCCCTGAACCTCGCGCTGATTTGCGCGGTGGTTCTTGTGACGGTGGCGGTGATCGTCTTCTTCGAACGAGGCCAGAGGCGTATCCCGATCTACTACGCGCGCCGCACCGTGGGTCGACGTGTTTACGGTGGTCAAGAATCTTACCTACCGATTCGCGTCAACACGGCAGGGACCATCGGCCCGATTTTCGCGAGCTCCCTCATTGCGTTTCCGGGCCAACTTGCCGCTTGGTTCCCAAACCTCCCCGGCATCAATGCGGTGCAGAGCGCCGTTCAACGGGGCGACTGGGCGTTCAATACCGTCTACATCGCACTGATTGTGTTTTTCTGCTTCTTCTACACGGCGGTTACATTTCAGGCGGTTGAAGTCGCCGACAGCCTGAAGAAGCAGCAAGCATTCATCCCAAGCATTCGCCAAGGTAAGAGCACGGCCGAGTACATCGACTTCGTGCTGACACGCGTTACTGCTGGCGGCGCGCTTTACGTGGCGGCGGTCTGCGTCATCCCGACCGTCTTGAGCCAGACCCTGCGTATCCCGTTCCAGTGGGGTGGTACCTCGATTATGATCGTCGTCGGCGTCGCCCTCGATACGGTCAACCAGATCGAGGCGCAGAGCAAACGCTACGACGGTGTCACCTCAGGAGCCAACCGCGCCCGCATCAGCGGTCGGAGGGCAGGGTGAGAGTCGTCTTTGTTGGCCCCCCCGGTTCCGGAAAGGGAACGCAGGCCAAAGTGCTCTGTGAGCGTTTCTCGATCCCGCAAGTGTCGACCGGCGACATGCTGCGCGCGGCGAAAGCAGAAGGGCGACTACCGGCCGATATCATCCAGGCGATGGCTTCGGGTGGCCTCGTTCCCGACGAATTGGTCGTCAAGTTGATTGAACAACGTACCGCCGAGCCGGACGCAAAAGCGGGTTTTTTGCTCGATGGGTTTCCGCGCACGGTTCCGCAGGCCGAGTCGCTTGGCGCCATGCTGGCCGCGCAAGGGTCGGTGCTCGACGCGGTGATCGCGCTCGAGGTGCCTGAGAAGTTGCTCCTTGAGCGCGCCATTCACCGGCGAACCGACAAACGGACTGGACAGATCTACCACTTGCAGTATAAGCCCCCCCCTCCAGGTGCTGACCTCGAGCATCGTCATGATGATCACGAGGACGTGGTGCGAAAGCGCCTCGCGACGTACCTGGCGCTGACTGCAAATTTGCTGCCGTATTATGAAAAGGCGGGCTTGTTGACTCGAGTGAATGGTGTAGGTGAAGTATCTGAAGTGACGGATCGCTGCTTGGCGGCACTCAGCTTGGAAGACAAGAGGGGTGCACACCATGGGTGAACGTCGCGAACGCAAAGAAGCAAAAGGCGACAAGCTCGAATTCGATGGCGTGGTGCTCGAAGCACTCCCCAATGCCATGTTCCGGGTCAAATGTGATAATGGCCTCGTTGTTCTCGCGACCATCAGCGGTCGCATGCGCCAGTTTTATATTCGTATCCTCCCGGGCGATCGCGTGACCGTAGAAGTAAGCCCCTACGACCCCACGCGCGGCCGGATCACGTACCGACACAAGTAAGCAAGTGAGCGCGTCATGAAGGTTCGTCCATCGATCAAAGTCATCTGTGCAAAATGCAAGGTCGTGCGTCGCAAGCGCGTCGTGCGAATCATTTGCGAGAATCCCAAACACAAGCAGCGTCAAGGTTAAGGTAAATCTATGGCTCGCATCGCAGGCGTCGACCTTCCCCGACACAAGCACATCGCATACGCCCTTCCGTACCTGTACGGCATCGGTCGCACTCTCGCGTTCGAGATTTGCGCGCGCGCAAATATCCCCCCGACGAAGAAGACCGACGAGCTCAACGAGAATGAGATCAAGCGCATTCGCGATCTTCTCGATGCCGACTACAAGGTTGAAGGCGACTTGCGTCGCGAAGTCCAGATGAACATCAAGCGCTTGATGGACCTCGGCTGCTACCGCGGCCTCCGTCATCGCAAGGGCCTGCCGGTCAACGGTCAGCGTACCCACACCAACGCGCGTACCCGTAAGGGTCCACGCAAGGGCGTCCTCGCCCGCGCGCGCAAAGTCTGAGTGTCCAAGTAGAGAATTCCGGAGCCTAGTATGTCGACCGCAAAGACCGCCGCCCCAAAGGGCAAGAATACGAAGCGTAAGGTTCGAAAGAATATTTCGACCGGCATCGCACACATCCAATCGACCTTCAACAACACCGTTGTGACCATCACAGACATCAACGGGAACACGTTGTCCTGGTCGAGCTCGGGCGCAAAGGGCTTCAAGGGCTCACGCAAGAGCACGCCGTTCGCTGCGCAGCTCGCGGCCGAAGAAGCGGCTCGTCGCGCGCAGGAGCACGGCGTTCGCTCGGTTGCGGTGTTCGTGAAGGGCCCTGGCTCGGGTCGCGAGTCGGCACTGCGGGCGCTCCAGTCTGCGGGTTTCCGCGTCACGCTCATTCGCGACGTGACGCCCGTGCCGCACAATGGCTGCCGACCGCCTAAGCGACGTCGGGTATAGCGTTACGCGTGGAAGTGCTGGACGTTAACCACCCATTCATCGCTTTCTTCTGACCTGGGTGCTCGCTAGCGAGCGAGCCGGGTGCGGCCCGGAGGGCGTTCGTTCGGTGGTCAAGTGGCTTGACGCTGTCGCAGGCTGCGTCTATCTGGCTCCTTGCGTTGTAGGTTTTTCCGTTGGGTTGATTTGAGTTGGTTTTGCACGGGCAGGCGACGGTTTTTCCCGGAGAGCGGGTTCAAAGGGTTAAGCGAGATCGCCGCGTGAACATTGTGAAGAGGTGAACATGAGCAGCACGAACATCGTTACTCGCAACTGGCGCGACCTCATTCGGCCGCGCGGCATTCAGGTTGAGGCGGAGTCGCTCACGGAGTTCTACGGCAAGTTCACCTGCGAGCCGCTCGAGCGCGGCTTCGGCATCACCATTGGCAACTCGCTCCGTCGTGTTCTGCTCTCCTCGCTTCAGGGCGCAGCTATCACCGCGGTGCACATTGAAGGCGCACTGCACGAGTTCACAGCGGTTGGCGACGTTGTCGAAGACGTAACCGACGTGATCCTCAACCTCAAAGAGGTTGTGCTTCGCGCAGCCCAAGCCAAGACTTACACCGTCCGCATCGACAAAGAGGGCCCTGGCCCCGTCTACGCGCGCGACTTGCAACTCGTCGAGGGCCTCACGGTGCTCAATCCTGACCACCTTGTCGCAACGCTCGACAAGAAGGGCCCGCTTGTTGCGGAGCTGACCGTGAACGTTGGCCGTGGCTACGTGCCCGCGGAGCGCAACAAGGCGCCAACGATGTCGATCGGTACGATTCCGATCGACGCGTTGTACTCACCGGTTCGAAAGGTGAACTACACGGTTACGAATGCTCGCGTCGGTCAGATCACCGATTACGACAAGCTCACACTCGAAGTGTGGACCGACGGAAGCGTCAAACCGCAAGATGCGGTCGCGTACGCGGCGAAGATCCTCAAAGAGCAGCTCACCATTTTCATCAACTTCGAAGAGACCGAAGAGACCGCCTACGCGCCCGTCGGCGGCGAAGACGAGCCCCTCAACGAGAACCTCTTCCGCTCGGTCGACGAGCTTGAGCTTTCTGTGCGTTCGGCGAACTGCTTGCAGAACGCAAACATCTCGCTCATCGGCGAGCTTGTTCAGCGCACTGAGTCCGACATGCTCAAGACCAAGAATTTTGGTCGCAAGAGCCTGAAAGAGATCAAAGAAATTTTGTCGAGCATGGGTCTCTCGCTCGGCATGAAGATCGACAATTGGCCCCAGATGCTTGAGCGCTGGAAGGCGCAGCAAGCACAGAACTAAAAAAGGTCAAAAAGATGCGCCATGCAAATTCAGGTCGAAAGTTCGGCCGAAACACAAGTCACCGCCGCGCGATGTTTCGCAACCTCGCAGCGAACCTCATTCTTCACGAGCGAATTCAGACCACCGATGCGAAGGCAAAAGAGCTTCGCCGCGTGGCTGAGAAGCTCGTGACCAAGGCCCGTCGCCTTGGTACGGTCGGCTTCACGCCGTTTGCGCAGCTGTCGGATGCCGATAAGGCACGTAGGCTCGCGGTTGAGCACCAACTCGGTGCCTTCCTTCCGCGCTTCGGTACGCGCATCGAAAAGGGCGGATCGTCGCGCAAGGTTGATCTCGTCGAGAAGGTTCTCGTCGAGCTCAGCAAGCGCTTCGAGTCGCGTGCAGGCGGCTACACCCGCATCATCAAGCTCGGCCCACGCCGTGGTGACAACGCCCCGATGTCGATCATCGAGTTCGTTGGCTCCGACGCTGCCGCCGAAGTCATTGCTGAAGCCACGCCGTAAGCACGCCGTAAGCGTCGCCGGGAGATTCGCTGACCTAACAACGGGAGCCGCAGAAATGGGGTTCCCGTTCGTTATATTTTGTGCCCTGTGTTCGCTCGCCGCGGGGCGCGCACGAAGAGCATTGCAACCGCGGCTGCGATGACGAACGCGCCTAGGGCGAGTGGCCACCAACGCCCCTTCCTCGCAAGTTCCGCACGCTGGTCGTCAAGTTGGTAGATACGTTGTCTTGGCGCCTGAAAATTGGGGTCGAGTGCGAGTGCGTGTTCGTACAGAGGCCGTACGGCCATCGCCCCCATCGATGCGCGTTCTTCCGCGTCGAGGTAGGCGAGGCGTGCACGCACAGCGTTCTCGCGTGGAGAGCCCGCACCGAGGCGAAGTGTGCGCTCGAGTGTTTGCTTTGCGAGCGGGCGGTCGGTGTCGAGTAGTCGATCGGCGGCATCGAGCAATGCCGTAACCACGTCACCCTTTCGCGCGGTGAGCGGCTGGCGCGCGAGGGCGTCCTCGATGGCGGTAAGGCTTTCTTTGGTTTGTCCGCTGCGGATGTGCAGAACGCCTTCGTCGAGACGCGAATCGACGTCGTGCGTTCGCAGTTTGTCGGTCGCTTCGAAAATTCCTTTTGCGAGCGTTTCGAAGTCGAGAGCCTCGCCGGATTGGCCTGTAAGCGTTTGGTAAACTTCCTTGGTCTTCCAGGCTGCATCGCGACCAAACGCGAGCACCGCCCTCTGCGCCCCCTCGCGCACTTGGGCGTTGTCGGATGACAGCAGGGATAGGATTACCGTCAGCGCGTCGAGCGCTTTGGCGGCACCGTATGCGTCAAGAACATTGACCAATGATCCGGGGTGTTTCATTTGCACCACGTCGCTCGCAGTTCGCTTTCCGAGGAGGTCGAGTTGCGAAGATGCCCAGCTTCTGTTTTTGCGGTCGGGCGAGCCAAGCTGCATTTCGATGAGGGCCGCGATGCCCGCGTCTCCGGCGCTCCGCAGGGCTTCTTGGCCAAAGCTCTTGTTCTTGATTTCCTCGAGAATTACGCGGCGTTCCACGCTGGTGGATGCTGACTGCAGACGTTCGCTCCCTGCTGCCGAAGAGAAGATGGGGTCCGGACCTCCGCCGTTCGCGAGCGCAGGCTCGGTCGTCCAGGCCAGCACGAGGCATGCAGCGAGGGGGAGAGCGCATTTCATAGCGAGAGAAACGCTCGTGCCTGCACGGTTCATTCGACAATCGAAAAATCGGGGAATTCGCCGGTATACCCGCGCCAACGGACATCGAGACTCTCGACGCGAGCCGCACTGGGCCCGTGGCGCGCCCAGTGGACAATCTCTCGGATGCCCTCTTCTTCGCCTTCGGCAACGAGTTCAACGCAGCCGTCGTTGCGATTGCGCACCCAGCCCGTAAGTCCGAGGCGCCGCGCCTCGCGCTGAGCAGCGGCCCTAAAATAGACGCCGGTGACGCGTCCGCGGATCAACAGTTG
>CAMBEV010000149.1 GCA_945865595.1 Nannocystis exedens
CGTGTGTGCGTTCGCGAGTCCGACCAACGCGACTTCTGCAGCGTACACGCTCGCTTCGTCGCGGAGGTTGATGAGATCCACGATGCGACTTAGGCCGCGCGCCGCTGACGGTTGGTCAGCTAACTTGACCAGGGCGTGAGCAAGCCGCACGCGATCGGTCGGATGCAACGCCGCGAGCGTCGCCCCGTTGGCGATGGAGATGAGGTCCGACCCGCCGTCGCGCAAACTCGCGAGCCGGGCAACGGCTCGGCCGGCGGCCTGCGCATCGGACGAAGTCGGTGTGAGCCACGCCGACCCCACCGGAATCGGTGTGAGCGGCTCGCCGCTTGCGAGCCTTGATTCACTCGCCCAAAATATTGCAAAAATAATTACAATTTGCGGGAGCCAGGTTCGCGTTCGGTTCTTCATCGCCGCCTGTCTGACTCTACGCCTGGCGTCATCGGATAGGCGTCTTCCTTGTCAGGAATGCCATCGTCGTCCGCGTCGTCTTCTGGACATCCGTCATGATCGGCTACGCCGTCGCGGTCTTCAGCGAGCTCAGGACACTCATCAAGTTCGTCAGGAACGCCGTCGCCGTCGCGATCAGGGCGCACGGGTGTCCACTGGACTCCGAACGACGCGAGCAAAGGTGGAGTTCCTATCGAATCGCTCAGTCCGATGTGTACGCTCGCGAGTAGCGCCCACCGCGAGTTCAGGGCGACGCGGTCACCAAGGACGAGCGAGACGGGTGCTAAGCGCGTGCTCCCGCTCGAGAAGGGAGCAACAGGTCCAGCCGGGAGCGATCCTTCGATGGCAAACTCGAACCGGTGCCTGTCGTTGTCGTCGAGAAACCGAAATATCGGATGCGGTCGCAAAAGAAACCCCGCCGCGAAGGGAAGCTCGTCGCCCATACGCAACGTTCCTTGCACGTTGTCTCGCAGTTCGCGGTGCGCGGTGCGCAGGCGATAGCCAAGAGTCGCTTGCACCGAGATGACGGCAGCCGCGTACTCAAATGTAACATCCGACGACACAAGTGGTGACCCGTCAGAAAATGCGCTTGCACGATCGCCGGTCGGCAGCGACGTCGTAAACCTCATGCCGAGACCGGGGCCCACACTCGCCCCGCCCTTCTTGTTGTCGAGAAGGACCGCGTCGACAGAAAGTCGCGCATCGCCGAGCGCGAACGCAGGCGGTGCAATGATGCCTCCCGCGTTGCGACCGTCCGTGAGCGCAAACGGCAGGTGCGCGGAGGCGGAGAGAAAACGGGTCAGGACCACGCCTCCGGTCAGGTCCAGGTAGCCGGCGTGCGCGACGACTGGAGTGCTCGCGGGCAAGCGCAACGTAAGCGGCCTGTAGGCATAAGATACGCGACTGGTTACGAACCACCTCCCGGGCTCGCCTACAGTGACAGGTTGCAATACGGCACCTGCGTCGAGCCCCATGCGGGGCTGCCATGCGCGCGCACGGATCGCGACCTCCTCATCGGCCCGGGCGAACGAAGCGACTAATCCGAGGGCAAGACCGAGCGCGAACTTTCGCATAAGCCTGTCATCCTCGCACAAGCCTGTCATCCGGGCATAAGCCTGTCATCCTGAGCGAAGCGAAGGATCCCGGCCAAACTGCGGGAGCGCGTGGGACATGCGATCGCGCTTGGTTTCAAGGTAGGCGCGAGAGTGCTGATTCGGGTCGATAAGTACCGGAATCGTTCCGACGACTTCGACGCCGAGCGATTCGATGGCGGTCACCTTTTCGGGATTGTTTGTCATGAGACGAACGCTCCGCACGCCGAAATGGCGGAGCATTTCTCGCGCGACCTCGTAGCGCCGAGCGTCGTCGGGCAGCCCGAGCATGCGGTTTGCGTCGACGGTGTCGTGCCCCATCGCCTGAAGGTTGTACGCGCGAATTTTGTTCGCGAGGCCGATTCCACGCCCCTCTTGCCGCAGGTACATCACCATTCCGCAGCCGCGGCGAACGATTTCACTCAGCGAGTAGTCGAGCTGCTCCTTGCAGTCGCACCGGAGCGAACCGAACACTTCGCTCGTCATGCACTCGGAATGGATGCGCACGGCAATGGCTTCCCTGCCCTGGATGTCACCGTGGACCATCGCCACATGCTCGAGCGGAAGGTCGAGACTGGCCGTACCATGTGGCAACTCCGTTGGGATGTGAGCAGCATCATGCGCGGATTGCGCGCGGAAGATGTTCATCGCCATCAATCCGTGTTTCGTCGGGACTTGCGATTCAACAACCCAGGTTAGCTGAGGCCGGATCACCCGTTGGGGGACGTGCATCTCGAAAAACTCCAATCGTTCTCTACTGCCATAACCACCAAAAGCGCCATCGTCAAACAGAGCCTTGATTGGTGCGGGAATCTCAGCCGTTGGGCTCTTTGACTAACGTTACGAATTCTTGCAACTTGAAGAATCGGGATACGTTGCTCGGCACGCTCGCGAGTCTGGCGAACCCGTGGCCTCCTGCGAGGACCCGAGTCTGCGATGCGGCCGCGGCCCCAGCAACGATCGCAATGTCGCTGCGCAAACGCTCGAGGTTTGCGTGTCCCGACGCGCTGAGAGCGACCAGTGCAGGTTGCTCGCTCGCGACCATCCGGGCAATATCACTCGTGGGAACGTTGCCCCCGAGCATCGACGTTCGAAAGCCCTCGGCCGCAAGAATGAGTCCCACGACACGAACACCGATGTCGTGCTGTTCGTCACCGAGGCAGGTACAAATGGCGCGCCCGCGGTAGCGGGTCGAGGGTCGCTCGATGAGTGGCCTCACGCGCGCGATCGTTTCAATAAGAGCGTTGGATGCGACGTGTTCTTGTGCGGTCGTCAACTTGCCTGCCGCCCACGACTCGCCGATTTGCGACATCGCGGGCGCGATCACCTCGTCGAACACATGCGCGAGAGAACGCCCCCTCATACGCTCGCGTGCGATCAGCGACACGAGCGCATCAACGTCGGATGAGAGTGCGAGAGCGCGTGCCTCGAGCTGCTCGCGGGTGAGCTCGGCTGCAAGCCCGACGCTTGCCTCGCCGACCGCGTCTGGCGAGTCCATCTGGTCGGTGAGAAATGCACGCACGTCGCGAAGGCGAAACTTCCGGTGGCCTCCCGCGGTGCGAAAACACTTGAGTGTGCCCGCGTCGGCCCATCGCTTAACGGTGGCCTCACTCACACCAAGAACTTCGGCGACTCCTTTGGTCGAAATGATGTCCATCGCCATCACGCCATTCGTCTACGTTCGCTGCCGACACAAGCGTACCAGTGAATCTTCGAGAATCGCGTCGGCCGGCCTGCGCGAGCTCTTCAATGCCGCGTCCGTTTCGGCGAGCACGACGAGCCATTGCTCCGCCTCACGTGCGCGCAGCATTTTTGCACGCTGGGCGAAATCGCGAACCTTGCTCGAGGGAAAAACATTCGCGGCTCGGCCCGCAACGTCGGCGCTCTGTCCGGATTCGAGCGCAATCGCAAATTTGAGAAACTGTCTCACGGACCACGCGAGAGCACCCAGGAGCGGCAAGCCCCGATCGCGCGGGTCATAGACATCGGCAAGCAAAGCTAGGGCACCTGCAAGGTTACGTTGCCCAGCCGCGTCGACCAGTGCCCACACATCAGCCGTGCGAACGCGCACGATGCACTCGACGATGGCCTCCTCCGTGATAGGTCGCCCCTTGCCATTATCCTCGCCAACGTAAAGCGCGAGGCGCTCGATCGCGTCGTTCACAAACCCTAGCGTGGGGCCGACCAGCTGGCAGATCAGCTCCGCCGCTTCGGGGTCGACCGCGTGACCGAGCGTTTGTGATCGCGCTGCGATCCATTTTGCAACGGCCCGATCGTCAAGCGTGTTGCACAACACGTGAAAGTCGCGTTTCTTTCCGATTGCCGCGAGCTTGCGCCGGCCGTCGAGCTTCTCGCCCGTGATGACGAGGCAGGTCGATTCGTTCGCACTCTCTGCATAGGCGGCGAGCTCGTCGAGTGCTTCTGCGCCGTCCCACCGATCGATGCTGCGCACATGCACGAAGCGCCTCGCCGCCATCATGGGAAGCGTTCGGCACGCGCCGAGGACGCGCTTGATGTCAGATTCGCCGGCCGTGAATTTGTCTTCGTTGAACGCCGCGATCGCTGTGCCGATGGCTGCATGGCGAAGCGCGCCGAGCACTTCGTTCGCGACAAAGCGCTCATCTCCGGTTACGACATAGACCGGTTTGAGCGCCCCCCTGTGAGCATCCTCGATCGCAGCTTCAGGAGTCACGGGGGTCTACGATCGAGGGCGATCGACTGCGACGGCGCGAGACGGCGATGAGCGCACCCAGGCCCAGTGCTGTCCAAGCGACACCGGGTGAGAACGGCGTTCCTGCAATGTCGCAGCCGCAACCCTTTGGGCGAGACTTGAGTTCTTCTTCAGGGGTCTTTTCGTAAGCGGTCGTCGGAATCAGTGAGGTTGCCGACCCGATTGGCGCAACGTCGGGATTCTCGGGCGCTGTGACCGGGCCGTTGTCTTTCTTGGTTGTGGCGCCGGCGTCGCCCACTTGCTCGATGAACTCGATCGCGCCGCGGTAGACGGGCTCGTTCTCGCCGTTGAGAACAACGCGCTGAGGTGTGCCTATTTCGCCGTCGGGCCCTGAGATCCTGACGAGATATTCGCCCGCTTCGAAGTACCCAGAGGCGCGCTTGACGTCGAACTCGTACTTCGTGGCCTTGAAGACCTTGCCGCTTGTATCGGCGAAGTGGACGATCATCGGGAAGCTCTGGGTCTGCGCGGGATCGACGCGCAGCCTGTTGAGCACCGGCGGCTTGCCCTTTTCCATGATTGCGCGCTCGTAGATCATCACCTTGCTGAAGGTGACGTTGACCGAGACGCTTACCATCGAAGGTGGTTTGGGTAACTCGATGCGGACCTTGATCAGCCAGCTGCCGCTCGACTCTTGGATTTCCTTGTGCTGCAGCTCAAGCTTGCCGGCGCCTGACGCCATACCGGTGGTCAATGCTAAAGCAAGAGCCAGAGCAGCTGCGAAACGGAAGAGTGTGCAGGGCGCAGTTTTCATGGGGTGTCCTAGCGGGGCGTCTACCATGACTTTGTCGCCGCGGCGACGGAGAGACTTCGCGATCGCGTTTAGTCAAGCGCCTTAACTAGGCGATCCAAGTCTGCACGGTCGTGTTTCTCAGTGACTGCGATGAGGAGGTCGCGGTCGGAGCTGTTGTTCGTACCGCCGATACCCGAGAAACGCATGAGGGGCACGCCCGCGATGATGCCTTCGCCCTCAAGCTTCTTGAGCAGCGGGGCTATGGGGCCGGCCTTACTGCGAACTACGAACTCGTTGAACGTCACGGCGCCGTACGGCAATTCCCACTCGCCAGTCGCTACCAGAGATTGCTTCAAGTACTCAGCCTTCGCGAGGCATTGTTCCGCAACTTGAACAAATCCGACCTTGCCAAGGAGCGACATGCGGATGGCCATCGCGAGCGCGCATAGCGAATGGTTTGTACAAATGTTGCTCGTCGCGCGATCGCGGCGAATGTGCTGCTCGCGCGTCGAAAGTGTCAAAACGTAACCCCGCTCGCCATGTTTATCGACGGTCTCGCCGCAGAGGCGGCCCGGGATCTGCTGCAAGTAGTCGCGACCTTCGCGGCATGCGAACAGGCCCACGCCCGGCCCACCACCCTGCGGAGGCAACGCAACGGACTGGCCCTCACCCACCGCGATGTCGGCCCCGAGCGCACCGGGCGACTCGATCACCGCGAGCGCGTATGCCTCGTGCGTCACCGTAACCAGAAGCGCACCCTTGGCGTGAGCCGTATCGGCAAGTTTCTTGACGTCTTCCACGACCCCGTAGAAATTCGGGTACCCCACGACGACTGCCGCGACGTCATCGCCTACAGTAACGGGCGCGGTCGTTCCATCGCCAGCAAGCGGCACCACTTCGATCGCTTCGAGCCCACCCGGAAGGCCCTGCAGGTACGCGTGCATAACCTCGATGTCCTCGGGGTGCAGCCCGGCGCTCACGAGAATGCGGTGCTTCTTGGTGAGGCGCCGCGCCATAAGAACGGCTTCAGCAGCTGCACTCGAAGCGTCGTACATCGATGCATTCGCGATCGGCAGACCGAAGAGCTCGCTCACGATCGTTTGAAACTCGAAAATCGCTTGAAGCGTGCCTTGCGCAACTTCGGCCTGGTACGGCGTGTAGGCCGTGTAGAACTCACCGCGCAGCAACAGCTGATCGACCAACGGCGGAATGTGGTGATCGTACATCCCCGCGCCGAGAAAGCTAAGCGCGCGCGTACCGGTGTTGCGATCGGCGAGCGCCTCGAGGTGCGTCATCAGGCGCCGCTCGTCGAGGCCAAGGCCGATGCCAAGCGGCCCCTTCATGCGCACGCTCTCGGGAATGGGGGCGAAGAGCGCATCGATCGACGGCACGCCGATGCGCTTCAACATGGACTCGATTTGCTCTGGAGTGTGCGGGAGGTAACGCATCGTCAACTTTCTTGAACGTATTAATGCGCTGTCGCTTTGAGGTGCGCGTTGTACGCGGCAGCGTCCAAGAGTGCGCTCGTTGAGCCGGGAGCGGCGTCGAGCGTGATCATCCAGGCCTTACCGTAGCAATCTTCGTTGACGAGTTCGGGCTTGCTCTCGAGGTCGGCGTTGACGGCGACCACCTTGCCACTGACAGGCGCGAAGAGGTCGCTCAACGTCTTGACGCTCTCGATCGTACCGAACGCCTTGCCGGCTTCGAGGTCATCGCCCACCTTCACGTCGATGTTCACGAGCGTGATGTCGCCGAGCTGCTCCACCGCAAACGCGGTGATTCCGACGGTCACACGACCGCCTTCGTCCTTGGTCCACTCGTGGTCAGAGGTGTAGCGCAGAGAATCGGGAACATTGCTCATGACGAACTGAACTCCTCTTGTTACAAATAATCCTACTCGCCAACACTAGGCCACCGGCCTCTTGTAGAACGGCGTCTTGACGACAACAGCCTCAACATTCTTGCCACGACAATCGACCAGGAACTTGGTACCGGGTTCAGCGAGCGATGCTGGGAGATAACCAAGCCCAATCGTCTTTCCGACGGTCGGTCCAGGGCTTCCGCTCGTGCACACACCAACTTCGTCACCATTGACGTTACGAAGTAGATACCCGTGCCGGGCGATGCCGCGACCCGTGACTTCGAAGCCGACCAGCTTGCGCGCTAGTGGCTTAGCCTTGATCGCCTCGAGCGCTGCTTTGCCGACGAAACTTGGCTTGTCGAACTTGACGACCCACCCGAGCCCCGCCTCAAGCGGATTCGTGGTTTCGTCAATGTCGTTGCCATAAAGCGAAAGTCGCGCTTCGAGCCTCAACGTGTCGCGCGCACCAAGCCCCGCAGGTTTGAGTCCAAGTGGACCACCGAGCTCAAGAAGCATGCGCCAAAGGTGCGGCGCGTCGTTCCAGCCGCAAAAAAGTTCAACGCCGTCCTCACCCGTATAGCCCGTGCGTGCAACCGTGCAGCGAACGTTGGCAACCACCGCATCGCGAAAATGAAAGCTCTTCAGCTCACCACACTTCGCCGCATCGCCACCCGCCAGCCCAAGCACATCGAACGCCCTGGGCCCCTGCAACGCAATGAGCGCCGTCTCATCACTCTGGTCAACAAAATCGCAACGCCCCAAAGCAGCCTGCCTCACAACCGCTGAAATCTTCTCGCGATTCGAAGCATTGCAAACGACAAGAACGCGGTCCGCCGCCGCGCGATAAATAATGAGGTCGTCAAGAATGGTCCCGCCCTCATTGCACGCACATGTGTAAAGCGCTTGACCATCGCCAATCTTTCGCGCGTCGTTCGTAATCAACGCGTCAACGACGCCAACAGCGTCCCGCCCCCGCAACTCAAGCTCCCCCATATGCGAAGCATCAAACAACCCAGCCGCGGTCCTCACAGCCTGATGCTCATCCACAATACCTGTATACTGCACAGGCATCATCCACCCCGCAAAAGGCACCATCCGCCCGCCCCTCGCGACATGCTCATCATAAATCGAAGTCCGCCGGACGTGCGTTTCAGGCTCCAACATCGCGCCGGAGAGTAGAACATTCAGCGCCGCCGACACACCCAATTTTCAAAACTCTCCCGTCAAACCTCGCCCCGAGTCGATCGCCCAAATCAACGCCCACCAGCACCACAGACTCCCAACGCAGACGAGCTTCCCACGAAGTGGGATGCGAGCGGCCAGGTCAAGAAACCATCAACACGCGAGAGCGTGTTGCAGCGCCCCACTCGTAAATATTCTTTACCAC
>CAMBEV010000150.1 GCA_945865595.1 Nannocystis exedens
TCCGCTGCCTGCTCGCGTGTTGGTGAACTTGCTTCGGGGCGTCGCTCCTGTGGTCGAACATCAGCCGGGCGCGGCGTCGATTATTTGGAACACACGTGGTTACTATACGATTCAGATCGCTGGGGTGCAGGCTAGCGAGACCATTCAACTCGTTCCGCATCCTGACGATTGGAACAAGCCGTGGGAAGAACAGCGCGTGCGGGTGCTCGAGGTCTCCGTTAGCCAGCAGCGATGGGTGCTCTATCAGGCAACGCTTGACGAACATGGAACGGCACATACCGCCAAGCCACGCGTCGATCCTGATGCCGTTGAAGCGGACATTCCCCCAAGTGGCGGCGCATGTGCAGCCGAGTTGCCCAAGAAGATTCACCTTCAAGTGCCCGAACAATCGGACGACGTGCGCCTTCGCTACAGCGAGGCCACCTGGAACCCACCGCTACCCGATGGGATCTTTGTCCAAACGATGGCGGCGGGAATGAAGCGTGTGCGTGTAGATTGTCACTAAACATCCGGCGGTGACGTTGAGGCCTTCAGCGCCATCGCTTCGTCGGAGATGATCCAGTTTACTCCGGCAGCAATGAGCCCACGCGCTTCGACAACTTCGTTGACGGTCCACACCCCAACGCCAAGCCCTCGCGCACGGAGCATGGCAATCAACTGAGGATCGGTTTGCGTTCGCTCGAGGTTCACGCCGTCAAGCCACGCCTTGCGCGACAGCGTGTGCAGAGGAGCGGCCGACTTCTGGTTCTTGGCCGTAAGGAGCGCACGCCTCACCTTGGGCGCGCGGGCGGCGAGCATCGCCACGATGGCAGGATCAAACGACGAAAAAAGGTAGTCGCCAGATCTTTTTGCAACTGCATTAGCTACATTTGACACAAGCGACACCCGCGAAGGAACATCTCGCTTCAATTCGATGTTGAGCGAGACGTCATGCGCGTCGGCCCACTCGAGAATTTCGGCGAGAGATGGAATCGCGCCGCCCTTGCTGAGCTCGATGCGAGCAAGCTCGCTCAGCGAAAGCCCGGAGGCGAGGCGAGGATCCTTGTCACACGCAAGGCGAGCCAGGGTCGCATCGTGGAAGACCACGACGCCATCGGCCGCCTCGCGCACATCGAGCTCGATGGCGGTCACCCCAGAAAGCCGCGCGCGTTCGAACGCGAGCAGTGTGTTCTCGGTGGGCCACGTGTCGCCGCGTCCACCTCGATGCCCGACAAATAGTACCGCGTCAGTAACGAATCGGCTCATCCCCGAAGTTCTTGTGCAATCTCGGTCACGAGGGTCTTTGCGCGCTCAAGATCTTCGACGGGCACCGCGATAGCGCCCACCACCGGGTGACCACCGCCCCCATGACGCTCACAGATCTGCGCGATGTTGTGCTTGCGCTCTTGGTTGCACCACGGATTGTAGCCAATCGATATCTTGCACTTGGTCTTCGAGCGGCTGAGCATCACCGAGTAGACGCTGTTGGGATACAGCGCGTAGGTCACGAATTTTCCGGCGACTTCGAGGTTGATGTCGCTGAGATCGACGACCACCACGCCATCACTCTCTTTCGCACGTTCGGTAACTTGCTTGACGAATACTTCTTGGCCGCGGCCCAACGGCTCGTAAAGGCGCTGAATGTTCGGCGATGCGGCAACCTTCTCGAGCGGCTCATCCATCAATCGAATCGCGAGCTCAGCGAGAAACAGATCATCACCAAAGTGTTCAACGACGCTCATCATCTGAAGCACGGGCTCTTTGCGAGCGACGGCCGTCTCAGCCGAAGGGAACGACGCCGAGTCGATCATGTCGGCCCAGCGAACAAGTTCACGGGTAGGCTCCAGATCGAGGCCAAACATCGCTTGGCCTACGTCAGCAATGAGCTTGGTGCACGAGCCGTACGTACCGTCATGAAACATGCGGCGGTCGGGATTCTCGATTGCCTTCGCGAATACAGAGCGGTCTTCATCGCTCGGGAAAGCACTCACGTGGTGATCGAAATACCAGGTGAGTTGCGGCGCAGTGCTGAAGCGGAAGTCAAGGATTGCATTGATGTCGCCGCACAGGAGCTTGGGATCGACGCCATTCTGACCAGGCGCGTAACCACACGAGATGTAGCGATAGGTGAAAACCTCGTTTGGGTGGATGTGCCGCATCAGTCGCGTGAACATGACTGCCGAGCAGAGGCCGTCGAAGCAGTGTCCGTGTGTCGCGATGACGATGCGCTTGGGCATAATGCTGCCTATCATGGAACCCCATGCGACTTCACCATCTGGCTTTCCGCGCGACAAATGTAGCCACAACGGTCGCGTTTTATCGGGACGTGCTTGGGCTCAATGTGATTCGAAGCGACGAACGCAGCACGTGGCTCGCATCAGGCGCTGTCGTGATCATGATCGAACCGCGCGAGGCGAACGAGCCTTCACGGAACGAAGATCTCGACCTGGTGGCGTTCGCAACCACCAACGAAGAGCGACGCAATTGGCCCGAACGCATGACGTCAATGGGGTTGACCATTGAAGGCGAAACCGAGAAGACCCTGTACTTGCGCGACCCAGACGGCCGGCGCGTGGGTCTGAGCTCGTACCTGTTTGGGTGAGCGCTATCATCGATGCGGAATGTGAACCCCAGCCTTCGCGGCGAAATCGATTGCCTCCTCGTAGCCAGCGTCAGCGTGTCTGATAACGCCCATGCCGGGATCGCTCGTGAGGACGCGCTCAAGTCGTCGAGCAGCCTCGGGGGTACCGTCAGCGACGACCACCATACCTGCATGAAGGCTCATGCCCATGCCTACGCCCCCGCCGTGATGAAAGCTCACCCAACTTGCGCCCGCCGCGGTGTTCACGAGCGCATTGAGAATCGCGAAATCGGCAATCGCGTCGGATCCATCTTTCATCGCCTCGGTCTCGCGATTGGGCGACGCAACCGAGCCACAGTCTAAGTGATCGCGTCCGATGACGATGGGCGCCTTCACCTTCCCTGTTCGCACGAGCTCGTTGAAGATGAGTCCCACTTTCGCGCGGTCGCCATAGCCGAGCCAACAGATGCGCGACGGCAGTCCTTGGAAGGCCACTCGCGCCCGGGCCATCTCGATCCAGCGGTGAAGATCCGGGTCGTTCGGCACGGCCTCGAGCACCGCGGCATCGGTCACGGCGATGTCGGCCGGGTCGCCTGACAACGCCACCCATCGGAAAGGACCTTTACCAACGCAAAAGAGCGGCCTGATGTACGCGGGGACAAACCCAGGAATATCAAACGCTCGTTCGCAGCCAGCTTCAACGGCGCACGCTCGAATGTTGTTGCCGTAGTCGAAGACCTCAGCGCCGGCCTTTTGCATCGCAAGCATCGCGGTCACTTCGGCGGCCATGGCGGCTTTGGCGCGTGCAACATACCCGACGGGATCACTTTTTCGCAGTGCTGCCGCCGCTTCGAGAGAGAGGCCCTGCGGCACGTAGCCCACCAAGGGATCGTGCGCTGCGGTTTGCTCAGTAACGAAGTCGGCAACGATGCCTCGACGCACCAATTCGGGGTAGACGTCGGCTGCATTCGCGCAGATTGCAACGCTCACGGGTACATTTTCGGCCGCCGCGCGCCTGATGCGGGCGAGGGCTTGGTCAACGTCGTCGATGCGCTCATCGACGTAGCGCGTTTCGATGCGGCGCTGGATGCGGGTGGCGTCAACTTCGACTGCGAGGCAGCTCAAACCTGCCATGGAGGCAGCAAGCGGCTGGGCACCACCCATGCCACCAAGTCCAGCGGTAAGCACCCAGTGTGGCCCCTTCTTGCCGGTGCGCGCTTCGTACGCTCTCTTCGCCGCAACAAACGTTTCGTAGGTGCCTTGCAGAATGCCCTGCGTGCCGATGTAGATCCACGAGCCGGCCGTCATCTGGCCGTACATCGTGAGACCGAGCTGCTCGAGGCGGCGAAACTCGTCCCACGTTGCCCATTTAGGAACAAGGTTCGAGTTCGCAATCAAGACGCGCGGTGCGTCAGGGTGGGTGCGGAACTTTGCGACCGCCTTCCCCGATTGCACGAGCAACGTTTCGTCACTTTCGAGGTTACGAAGTTCGTGTGCGATCACGCCGAACGCTTCCCAGTTGCGCGCGGCCTTGCCTGTGCCTCCGTAGACAACCAAGTCTTGCCAGCGCTCGGCAACGTCGGGGTCGAGGTTGTTCTGCAACATGCGCAGTGCAGCCTCCTGGACCCAACCCTTGCAACTGAGTGTCGTGCCGCGGGCTGCGCGAACAGGAGAGGGCGGTGTCACCATGGCGCCGATATTATCGCGAACGGCGAC
The DNA here is from genome assembly GCA_945865595.1 of Nannocystis exedens. Lineage (GTDB taxonomy): Bacteria > Myxococcota_A > Polyangia > Polyangiales > Polyangiaceae > JAHFDX01. The sequence continues at coordinate 4,277 of CAMBEV010000150.1, forward strand.
TACTTACGACGGCGCTTGCGAGCTCCTAGGAGTTCCTCGAGGGTCGTGAGCTCCTCTTCGGGTTCGGCCTGACTGTCCTCGTCCGTGAACGACTGGCCCGCACCGGAATCGGGCACCTTGGCGGCTGCCTCCCAGCGCTCGGCCAGCGTCTGCGCAATCGCATCGATGAGTGGGCGCGTGCTCGCGCGATCGAGCGCGCTCACGAACACCGCCTCGGAATACTCACGCTCGAGGCGCCTTCGTTGGAGCGGCTCTAGAACGTCAACTTTGTTGAGCACAAGGATGCGCGGGATCTCGGAGAGTTCAAGCTCGTCAAGAAGCTTGAATGTCGTCTCCATGTGTTCGATCATCGACCCGTCGCTAGCGTCCACGACGTGAACGAGCACGTCGGCATCGGCGGCCTCCTCGAACGTGGCACGAAAGGCCGCCCACAGGTCCTTCGGCAACTTGCGAATGAACCCAACCGTGTCGGTCAACACGACGTCGCGATCTCCAAACCCCGCCCAGCCAACGCGCAAAATGCGTGAGCGCGTGTCGAGCGTCGCGAAGAGCTTGTCTTCAGCAAGGACGCTCGCACCTGTCATCGTGTTGAGAAGCGTGCTTTTGCCTGCGTTGGTGTAGCCCACAATTGCGACCGTCGGCACGCCGCCACGCGTGCGTTTGCGACGGCGTTGCTCGCGTTGCTTCTTCAACTTCTTGAGCTGCGTTTCAAGATGCGTCACGCGCTCTTTGGCGCGGCGACGACCGATCTCGAGCTTCGTTTCACCAGGCCCACGACCGCCGATGCCGCCGGTGAGGCGAGACAGCGAATCGTCCTTTTGCGACAAGCGCGGCAAACTGTATTTCAGCTGTGCCAACTCAACCTGCAGCTTGCCGTCACGGCTCTCGGCACGTTGGGCGAAGATGTCGAGAATCAATTGCGAACGGTCCAGCACCTTGAGATCGCTCGTCTTCGCAATGCTTGAGGCTTGCGACGGCGTGAGATCACGATCGAAGATGAGCACATCGGCGTCGAGCTGCATCGCGCGAATCACGGCTTCGTCGAGCTTGCCGCGGCCGAGCACGAACTTCGGGTCGATGTGCTCTCGAAACTGAACGATGCTGTCGACGACTTCGACACCGGCCGTCCAAGCGAGCTCGCGAAGCTCGCGAATGCTGACGTCGGCCACCGATTGTGCGGTCTGCGACTTGTCGCCTACGTGCACCAAGATGGCGCGACCGTCTTTGGCGCGAACCTCGCGGCCTCCTTGCGCGCGAGAGAATTCCGCCTCAAGATTGTCAATCAAATTGCCGAAGTTGACGTCGAGCTCCTGGAGCGGAACGGGGCCCACCTCGAGATACGGTAAAGTGTCTTTACCACCAGGCACGTTGTGCGCGTAGTGAATGCCCCTCACCTCGCCGCGTGGAGAGAGCTGCAGCGCCGCCACGAGATCGAGGCGCAGTCGCACCAAGTCAACCAAGTCGTCGTGGGTCAACGGCTCGCCCCGAAGGTGCGTGTGCACGAGACGAAGCGCACGAAAGCGTCCCTCGGCGGCACGCAAGCGCCCGATATCGGGGAGCATCAACTGCCCCGCATCGCCCACGATCACATAGTCGACCTGTCCCGAGCGATGCACAAGGACGCCGACCTGCCGTCCGCTTTCCATCGACGCTTCGACCAGCGAACGCGTGAGTTCAGGCGTGGTGATGTGCTCGAGCGGAACGCGACGTCGGTAGAGACGTTCAAGCGTGCGGATCGCCGAAGGAGAGAGACCAGAGGTATTGCCGTAGAGTTCGATGGGGTTCTCTTACTCACGAACGGCCGGATTTCCCACACTCTTTGACGCGATCCGTACTACTTCGCGTCGCACTTCAACTCGCCCGTGGGCAGCGCCCATGTCCACAGTGGGGCGGTGACGCGCGGGTAGTACATCGTGAACGAGTAACACATCTCGTCGCTTGTCTTCTCGCCGAAGCGGACCATGCGATCGGTCGAGTTTTCCCACACGCAGCGCGTGGTGACCGTGTCGCCTTCGCGCAGGTTGGCGTTCACCGGAAACCACACTTGGCTTTCGAAGTCCCAGCTCGATTGCGTACCGAGATCGGTCGAGGCGCCACCGCCTTTCGGAACAAGCGTGGTCTGGATCGACTTGCCCAGCTTGTGCATGTGAGGGAGCGCCGCAAACAGGTGAAGGCCGTTCATACCTTGGGGCACGGTGTAGCTACACGTCAGATCGCGCGTCGAGCGCGCGGGAATCTGAATTTGGGCCGAGCCGAACGCGACGACGTCAGCGTCGTACTGACGCAGGTTGGGTGTCGCGCAGAACGCGAAGCCACTCTGGTCTTGCTCGCCCTTTGCGCGCGCAACGTTGCTGTAGTGAATCTGCACAATGAAGTGGCTCGTCCCTTCGAGAGGAAAGCCCGCTTCGTCGGGCAACTCGATCGCCTGCGTGCCCGGTGCCCAAGCGCCCACCATGCGCCAGTCGATCGACGCCGCAGACTCGCACGGCGCCGGCACGCTCGGGTACCCCTGCGACCCTTGAAACAGGATCATGTGGTGGACAATTTTCGTGTTGTCCAGCTTTGGGTAGATGCCGACGACATGTTCTTTTTGAGCGCGCGTCAGGTCGACGCCGAAGCACACATATTCGTCGGTGGTCGTCTGAGGCATCGTCCACTTACTTGACGGCACGATGTCAAGCGTGGCCTCACACGCAGCGGACTTGATCGTGCCTGCATCAGGGGCCGCCGCGGTCGTGCATTCGCCCTTCGGAGCACCGTTGGCCACCCACGCCCGCAGCGCCTCGACTTGGATCGCATCGAGCCGCGGGTTGGGGGTCGGTGGCATGGGTGCGCTGAGCGATGCGACGCGTTCAGGCACGAGCTCGTAGACCTTGCGGCCCGCTTCAGTCTTCGCGCCAGCGACGAGGTCCGCGTGCGTCACCAGCGGCATCGGGGCGCCGAATTGCGGCGTCGCGGCGTGACAACTTTGGCAGTTCTGCTGAAGGATCGTCTGGACCTCGCAAGGCAGGTCGCTCACGCCTGCATCGGGCGTCGTCGTGGAGGAACACCCGGCGACAAATAGCATCTGCGACGTTACGAATATGCGTAGTCTGAGAGTGCTCACCCCCGCAAGCGTGACACGAGGTCGCTATTCGCAAAAGGAAACGCTCGCTTCTCGAGGGCGTTGAGACAACCGCGCCAACGCGAGCTCCGCCTACCGAAACCGATAACGTGCGCGCGCCTTCTCTCCGATGCGCACGAGCTGTCCTTGCGCGACGCCGTGTGCGAGATCGCGGCTCGCCGTCGGGTCCGAGATGCTCTTGAAGAGCGCGGTGTACTCTTTGCGCGCAAACTCTGATTTCCGAAAATGAGCCCGGGCTCGCTCGAGGCGCGCTTCGTTGGTGAGAGGTGCAGGGCGGAGTTGCTCAAAGAACTCGCTCAGGGAAAGCGCGATCATGCGGAGGGAGAATTCGATGAACGGTGTCGAGTCCCCAGCACGGTCGGCCTCCCTTAGCGCCGCATAGTAGGCGGCCTGATTTTTCCTGATGAGCGACTCGAACGGAAGATGGTCGAATATAGGGTGGAACGTTCTTAACAAGACGTGCTGCCACAGCCTGCCCATCCTTCCATTGCCGTCGGCGAAGGGATGAATGAACTCGAACTCGTAGTGAAAGATCGATGCCTTCAGAAGGAGATGGGTCTCATGGTCAGCCTTCAGAAACGAAAGCAGCTCGGCGATGAGCCGCGGCACTTGCTTGGCTGGCGGCGCCACATGACGAATCTTGCTGCCTTCGATGATGCCCACGCCGCCCGTGCGATATCGACCCGCGTCTGGGAGTAAACCCTGCATCAGCTTCTTGTGGGCGCGCAAGAGATGGCGCTCATCGGCCGCTACAAACGCAGCGCTTTCGGCGTACACACGCAGGGCATTCTCCACTTCAAGAATGTCTCGCTTGGGGCCGACGACTCGCTTTTCT
>CAMBEV010000151.1 GCA_945865595.1 Nannocystis exedens
AAGACATGCCGACTTTCAACTACGACGGGCACGACATCGCCTTCGAACAAGGCGAGACCATCATTGCAGCGGCTACGCGCGCCGGTCTCGAGATCCCGCACTACTGCTGGCACCCGGCCTTGTCCTCTCCGGCCAACTGCCGGATGTGCTTGGTCGAGATCATGCCGAAGGCAGGAACGCGCGGCGTTGCGCTTGACATTGTCGAACTCGACAAAGCGACCGGCGAGTACAACTACGTGCAGAAGCCAAAGCTCCAGCCCGCGTGTCAAATGGCTGCGTCCGAAGGGCTCGAAGTAAAGGGCGACACCAGTCCTCACGTTCACCAGGCACGTAAATCGGTTCAAGAGTTTCTCTTGCTGAACCACCCGGTCGACTGTCCGATCTGCGACCAGTCGGGTGAGTGCAAGCTGCAGGACTATTGGCTCGAACACGGCCAGTTCAAGAGGCGCATGCATGATGAGCCCGTGCACAAGCCCAAGGCCGTGTCGTTCGGTCCGACGATCGTTTACGACGCTGAGCGTTGCGTCATGTGCACCCGTTGCGTGCGCTTCATGGACGAGGTCGCGAAGGATCCTGTTCTCGAGATGCGCGAACGCGGCAACCTGAACGAGATCGCAGTCGCTCCCGGTCGCCAGCTCGAAGGTCACTACACCTTCATGACCGAGCACGTGTGCCCCGTTGGCGCGCTCACCACGAAAGACTTCCGCTTCAAAGCGCGCGTGTGGTTCCTCCGCACGGCGAAGAGCGTGTGCCAGGGCTGCGCCACCGGCTGCAACGCGCATCTCGATTACGACCCGCGCTACAACCGCGCGTATCGCTACCGTCCGCGCGACAATATGGCGGTCAACCAATTCTGGATGTGCGACGGCGGGATGCTCTCGTACAGCCGCGCGCACGAGGGCCGCGTTCTCGAGTCGCGTGCGAACGGTGTGGTGGCAAGCAACGCTGCAGCGTTGACCGAGGCGGCGCAATTGTTCGCCGGGGTGAACAAGTCGGGCGTTGCGTTCGTGCTCTCGGCGCAGCACTCACTCGAAGACAACTGGGCACTGCGGCAGTTCGCAACGACGCTGTTTGACGCGCATGCTTTCTACGTGACCGGCGCGCCAAATGGCTACGCTGACGCCATTCTCATCAGTGGCGACAAGAACTCAAACACCGCAGGCGTGAAGCAACTCGTGCCTGACGCGAAATCGTTCGAGGCGCTCGTGCAAGACGTCGCGGCCGGTCGTGTGCGTCACATCATCGCGCTTGGTGGCGACGCACCTTCCGACGCAAGTGGCTTAAATGTCGCAACAATGGTTACATTTGCCGCACACGAAGGGGAGGTCACCAAGGCTGCCCGCGTGGTCGTGGCTGCAACGTCGTGGGCCGAACAAGGCGGCACTTACGTAAACGTCAAGCGGCTTTCCCAAGTGTCCGATGCCGCACTCGAGCCGCAAGGTTCGTCCAAGCCCGCGTGGCAGCAGCTTGCTGACTTCGCGCGTGCGTTAGGCCTGAATCCCACGTGGTCCAAGGTGAAGCAAATTCGCACGATGCTCGTGGCTGAAGGGTCGAGTCCATGGTGATTCTGTATACCGTTCTGAAAATCGCGCTGATGATCGCCTTCACCCTCAACATGGGTGCGATCCTCACGTGGGCTGACCGCCGCCAGAGCGCGATGATTCAAGACCGCGTGGGTCCCAACCGCGCGGTCATCAAAATTGGCAAGTTCGAGTTGCGTTTGGCGGGCCTGCTGCACCCGCTCGCCGACGGAATCAAGTTCGTCTTCAAGGAAGACTTCAGGCCGCCCCGTGCGGACAAGCTGCTCTTCGGCATCGCGCCGATCCTCGCCGTCGCCTCTGTTCTCATCGTCCTCGCGGTCATTCCGTTTGGTGACACTCTTTGCCTCGAGGGTTTGACGAAAGCTGGCATCCCGGTTGAGGAATGTGCACGAAACGCGGAAAAAGGCGTGTTCCCGCTTGCTCTAACGGTTGCGCCGATGGGCATCGGATTGCTCTTCGTCTTCGCGATTTCAGGGCAGGGCATCATTGCTGCGGCGATGGCAGGCGCGAGCAGCGACAACAAATTTTCACTCATGAGCGCCCTTCGTGCCGGGAGCCAGATGGTCAGCTATGAGGTGACGCTCGGTATGTCACTGATCGGCGCGATCATGCTCTACGGCACCGTTCGTTTCGACGAGATGGTGCGCTGGCAGTCTGAGAACGCGTGGGGCATCTTCGTTCAGCCGTTCGCGTTCGTGCTGTTCTTTGTCGCGGCGGTCGCTGAGACCAAGCGCGTTCCGTTCGACTTGCCTGAGGCCGAGAGCGAACTTGTGTCAGGTTACTTTACTGAATATTCCGGCATGAAGTTCGCCATGTTCTACCTCGGCGAATACATGGAAGTCGTCACGAGCTCGATGCTCATCGTCACCATCTTTCTCGGCGGGTGGGCGCTTCCGTTCCTTCACCGCGATGGCATCCACGTCACGTTGGGTGACGTCGACCTCATCAAGCAGCTCGGCGGTATGCTCCAAGGGGGCATGCCTGACAACGAAACCGTCAAGGCGATGGCGACCACGGGTGTCGCACCACTCATGCACTGGGGCGTCGTCTTGATCGGCGTGCTCGGCTTCTTCGGAAAAGTGCTCATCACCTGTTTCCTTCAGACCTTCGTCCGGTGGAGTCTGCCGCGCTTCCGTTACGACCAGCTGATGCGCCTTTGCTGGAAGGTGCTCCTCCCCGCGTCGCTCGCGAACATCATGCTTACGGGCGTGGGCTACCTGGCGCTGAAGTCCCTCGGCCCGTCCGTCGAACCAACGCTCAAGGTGCTCAGCGACCTCGCGCAATGGCTCGTTGCCCTTATCGTACCGTTCATCGTGATTCGCGGCGTCATTGGCTTCGCGAAGAACAAGCGTCGCGAAGTCTGGAAAGTCGGGTCTTCTTCTGCATTCGCCGACCGCCCGGGCGGCACAACCGTTGGGCCAATGCAGGCGTGAGGCAGGCGTGAGGCAGGCGTGAGGCAGGCGTGATTGAAAGATAGGAAACTATGACAGTTACATTTCCTAAGAAGGCCGTGAGCGCGCGAGCGAAGGCGATGCACGTCGAAGCGGCGGAGCGCAACATCACGACGCAGGTGTACATCCCTGAGGTTGTGCGTGGCGTCGCCGTCTCGATGCAGCACTTCTTTGCGAACACCAAAGAGATGCTGCGCGGCGAGCGACCCGATCCGGTGCACGAGCGTCTTGATCCCGGCATCAGCACCATTTCGTACCCCGAGCAGAAGCGTCCCTATCCGGAGCGTTTCCGTGGCATGCATCGGCTCACGCTCCGGGCGAACGGCGATCCGCGTTGCGTTGCGTGCCTTTGCTGCTCCACCGCGTGCCCTGCGCAGTGCATCTTCATCGAGGCCGGCGAATATGCCGAAGGCGATCCGCGTCGTGGCCACGAGCGGTTCCCCGTGCGTTTTGTCATCGACGAACTGCGCTGCATCTTCTGCGGCTTCTGCGTCGAAGCGTGCCCGTGCGATGCCATCCGCATGGACACCGGCGTTCATCCGGTGCCGTACGACTCGCGCGACCAGTTCATCTACAAGAAGGATCTCTTGATGTCCTTCGTGGACCGCGACGGCGGCCGACGCGACGACAATCCACGCCACGAGCCAGGTGATGCATCGCACCCTGGCATCGACCGCACGGCCGCCACGCACTGAAAGGCGCGCACTGAAGAGCGCGCACGAAGAAATCGAAACCAAGGGGGAGTTCAGATGTCAGGTCTAAAAATTGCGATGGTCGCTGGGGGACTCTTCTCGCTGGTGCTGCTCGGCGGCGCGGGCTGCGGCATCGGAGCGGTTCAGTATTCCAAAATTGGCGCGTCCGCCCGTTTCTCGAAGTACGGCTCTTTTGGTAGCGACATCGGTGAGATGCTCGACCGCCGCTACCAGCAGCGCGCCTACGTGTGCTTCGGGATTGGCGGGTTCTTCTCGCTGATTGGCTTCGCGCTCATCGGGGGTTCGTTCTTCGTGGGCAAGAAGCAGGTCCCTCAAGGACAGGCCGCGTGGAATCAACCACCGCACCAAGGTTGGCAGCAGCCCCAACAGCCTCCTCAGCAGGGCTGGCAGCCGCCGCCTGGGCAGTAAAGTCGACCTCTCAACGCGTGCGTGTGACATGGAGCTTCAGACCCCGCGCTTGTGGCTTCGCGAACTACATTACCGAAGCGGCTCACGCGGTCGTGCGACATGCATTCGAAGTGTTGGCGCTTCATCGCATCTGTTTCGTTTGGAAAGACGGAAACGCACTCGACGTTGAGATCGTCGACTACCACTGAGAGAAGCCATGAAGAAGCTGCCGCCCACGCATCCAGGAGAGATATTGGCCGAGGATTTTCTGCAGCAAATGCAGATTAGCCAGTACCGCCTTGCGCTGGACGTTGGCGTGCCTCCGCGCCGTATCAACGAAATTGTTAAAGGCCTGCGTGGCATTACCGCAGACACCGCCTTGCGGTTTGCGCGCTACTTCGGCACCACTGCTGAGTTCTGGTTGAACCTACAGAATCACTACGAACTCGAGATGCTGCGAGATCGGTTGGGGGCTTCGTTTTTCAACCAGATGAAGACGGTGGCCGCTCGGGCAAAAAAACCGCGGCTCCGGGGTTCCCGAGTCGGCGCGTAGTCCAAGGCCCTCACTCTTTCTAGAGAAGCCGTGCTTGCGTGTCGTCCGTGAGCGCGCGCTTCAAGTCGTTTCACTTTGTACCCGTTGATGAGTCGCAACTTTTCGATGCTGCGTCAGCAAACGGGTAGAGCACCTCACCCACGCCGAAGGTGACGTCCCACGCATCGGTGTACGATTTTGAGTACAGAGTCCCGACGCAATTGCGGTAGACACACTTGTCGCTCGTAATGCACTTCGCGAAGACCATCTCCTTGACTCGGACGCTTGGGCCCTTGTTCCAATCGGCGGACCACCGGGAATAGGCGGTCGACCAATTCACTCTCAGCACGTCGAATATTTCGTCGCTGCGGAACGGGCGATCCGGCCAACTGCACTCACCAGGTTTCAGCTTCTCGCCGTACAGCCCGGCCGCGCCCTTAGCCTTTCGAAACGTCAGAACCAGACTGTCCACGATGTTCAGGTTCGTGGGCTTCCCCGACAGATCACCCGAAAGTACTTCTAGCGGTCCGCGGCAGAGAATCGCCGCACTATGGCTGCAAGAATTCAGCCTCCTTTTGGGTGCGTCCTTACCTGGGTTCGCCTCCGTATTTCCATCGGCCCACGCTGCACGGATGGCTCCGGGACCCACTGAAGCGAGCGCCGTTGTCACCGCTGCGAGAATCCCCATTTGAAGTTTCGTCATCGTAGTTGTCCTCCGCCAAGGCCCGAGTCGGCTCGTAACGCCTACTCTTTCCACAAAAACTTCCAAGGATTGTGCTTCAGGTCGCGCACCATCTCTTGCATGTCGTCGTACATCTCTTCATCCATGACGAGAGCGCCGACGGTGCCCTTGCCCTTCTTGATGTGACCCACGATCGACTGCGCATCGCCGGCGATTGAGTTTGCGCGTGACGCAAGCTGCGCCACCTCTTCGAGTGTCTTCCGAAGCTTGTCGATCTCTTTCTGATCGCCAACGGTCGCTGAGATGCGGTTCAGGTTCGCGAGCATGTCCTTCGCGTCTTTGAGCATCGGAGTCGCGTCGCGGCGCACCTCGCTCGAGAGGTGCTCCACGTTGTCGATCGTGCGGAGCATCTTGGGGTTGTCGACGTAGTTGCGTCGCGCGTTTTGCGTGAGCGTGAGCGCTTCTTGGCTGAGCGACTCGAAGTTCTGCACGATGCGGTTGATGCGATCGCGGTTCTCGGTGACGGTTCCGTTGAGGCCCTTGAGCAGGCCCGAGGTGTTCGTCATGATGTCGCCAAGGAGCTCGCGGTTGTTGCGGATGCCAGCGAGCGTCGTGTCAAGGAGTTCGTACGATTTCGCGAGAAAGAGGTCGAGGCGCGGCGGACCGATGCCGTCCACTTCAGCGTTTTCGCCAAGCGGAGCGGTCGCGCCCGTTCCTGGATCGATCGCGAGGAACTGCTCGCCAAGAACGCCCTGCGACGTGACGTAGAAGTCCGCGTCCTTGCGGATGATGTCGCGGTACTTCACTTCGATATTGGCGCGCGCCTTGATGAGCGAACTCTTGCCGGTCTTCGGATTCACGTGCGACGTGTTGAAGCCCAGCTCTTTGACACTGCCGATTTTGATGCCCGCCATTTTCACCGCGGCGCCTGTCTGAAGGCCGCCGGGGTTATCGAAATAGACATATAGCGGATACGTTTTCTCGAGGCTAAGGCCGCCCATCATCACGATGAACCCCCCGAGAATGAGCACCGCCACCAAGATGAGTGCTCCGACTTTGACTTCAAGTGACCGCTCTTGCGCCATCGGCTCGTTCGCTCGTTTCCGCTTACCGGTGAACTACTGCACTACTGCAACTACTTCAGGCGTCCATCGGACCGTCGGCGCGGCCGTTGATGAACTGTGAAACGACCCCATCGGTCGAATTCTTAAACTCTGCCCGTGTGCCGAGCAGACGGACTCCACCTTTGTACAGCATCACAATTCGGTCCGCGATTGAGAAAATGCTGGTGAGATCGTGGCTGACGACGATCGACGTGACGCCCAGCTTGTCTGAAAGCTCGCGGATGAGCGCATCGACGCGGCGAGCACTGACTGGGTCGAGAGACGTGGTCGGCTCGTCGAAGAGCACGTACTGAGGATCGAGCGTGAGGGCCCGCGCGATCGCGACCCGCTTGCGCATGCCGTCCCCGAGCTCGGGAGGATAACGCTGCGCAAATTCGGCCATGTGGACGAGCTCGAGTCTACGGAGCGCTTCGGCAAGAGCGGCTTTGGGCGACAACCCTTTGTGCTTTCGTAACGGCAGCGCAACATTTTCAACGCACGTCATCGAGTCGAACAAGGTCGAGTGCTGAAAGACCATCGCGCACTTCATGCGCACGGGGTACATGCCGGTTTCGTCTTTGCGCGAGACCTCTTCTCCGTCGAGCCAAATCTCTCCCTCGTCGAGGCGGAGAAGTCCGATCAGGTGCTTGATAAGGACGCTCTTGCCGACGCCGGACGCGCCAATGATGAAGAACACTTCGCCCTTGTTGACGTCGAACGAAACGCCAGAAAGCACTGCCTTTGAGCCGAATGACTTCTTGATATTGCGAAAAGAGATCATCGTTGGGTACTTATAGACGGTTGCTCAATTCTTGAAGATCATCAGCCCAGCGCCCGAGATAAAGAAGTTCATGATGATAATCGTGAGCGAACAATTGACCACCGCCCGCGTGGTCGCCCAGCCAACGCCCTCTGACCCGCCATGGGTCGACAGCCCGCAGTAGCCACTAACGACAGGAATCGCAGCACCATAGGCCACGCACTTCACCGCGCCCGTGATGACGTCGCCAGCATCGATCAGCTGGATGCTGAAGTAAGTTTGGGCGGAGACGTCAAAGAAAAAATGCGCCGTGATGAACCCTGTGAAAAAGGCGACAGTGCCCGCAATCACGATCAGCACGGCAGTCATCACGAGGCTCGCCAAGAACTTCGGAACGATCAGGTAGTCGACCGGGTCAGCGGCGCTCATCCTTAGCGCATCGACCTGTTCGGTCACGACCATGGACCCGATCTCGGCCGCGATGCCGGCTCCGACGCGCGTCGAGAGCATTAGGGCACCGATGGATGCCGCAAAATCGCGCACGAGCAGTTCCAAATACGTTGGACCGAGCAGCGAGAAGTCGGGAACGATGCGCTGCGTCTGCAGGCCGGCCTGGTAGACCATGATCATGCCGATGCAGCCCATGGTGACGCAGAGGAAGAACAGCGAACGGTTACCGATCTCAAACGCCTCGGCCGCAACCGCGCCTCGCTCGCGCTTTCCGCGAAACGTGTAGTAAAGCGTCCTGACGAACAGCGAATAGAGACCGCGCCCGCTTGCGATGAGCGACAGGGCCTGCGCACCGAGATCGTAAACCTCGGCGTGGATAGCGCCTTGGTCCTCGATCCGAGCGTGCTCGACTTGGTCGCTCATCTCAACCCATCACGAAGCTAACGAGGAAGTCGACGACGAAGATCCCCGCCGCAGCGGCGACGACCATCGCGTTGACTGCGCGTCCAACGCCGGGGGCTCCGCCAGTTGTGGCGAGGCCGAAGTGGCAGCTTGAGAGCGCGATCATGAGCCCGAAGACAAGGCTCTTGATGAGGCCGTTGGCAACGTCGCTGAA
>CAMBEV010000152.1 GCA_945865595.1 Nannocystis exedens
GTCATCGCGACGGACGGCACCACGCCAAGTTGGTTTGGTTTTCCGCTGTACTGCAGCCAGGCGATCGATCGCGAAAAGTTGGTCGCGTTTCTCGAGCAACGCCGCATCGGCACGCGCCTGGTGTTTGGCGGCGATCTCACGAAACAACCAGCCTACCAGAACGTCGAGTTCCGCGTCGTCGGTGAACTCAAAAGCACCGACCGAGTCATGAGGAAAGGCCTCTGGATCGCGGTCCATCCAGCCCTCGACGACACGAAGATCGCCTACATGCTCGACCAACTCGAGCAGGGCGTGCGCGCGCAGCTGCAAGGCTGAATTATCCAGTCTAATAGATCGGGTCACGGCGCACGGCGAGGCTTCGCAAATCGAAGAGCGTGAGACCGCGCGACGATCCGTCCACAATCGCAACATTACTTAGCGCAGGCACGTAGCGCATCGACCTGGTCAGCGTTGGCGCGGGCTCGCTCTGGTTCACGGATGTTCTCAGGTTGATCTGAAACGGAACAAACTGACCGCGCGTGGTGAATGCCCACTCGAGATCGCGATCGACCGTTGATGCGCCATCGCCGGGACCAAACATCACGAACGAGAAGAACGGATTGCGCAACGCGAGGGCACTGTTGCGCGGAACGGATGCACGCGCCTCACGCGTTCGCGGCACTGACGGCGCGCGTGAGTTGAGAAGCACGTCGCCCGAGTCACACGATTGCACGCAACGCCCCCCCTCGGCCCTTGTCACGTGGTGGAGGTAGCGGGTGACGGCGCCCAACGCGAGCCACCTTCGGCCTGTCCGCACCCGGAACTTCGCTTGGTTGTGGAAGCAGCACCGAGCGAGCTTCAAGAACGCAGCGTTGCTCGCATCGCGCGCGTTCACCACGCGACTCGACAAGTCGGGACGTCCCGCGGCGTAGCCGTATCGACTCACCACAACGTGGTCGTCGTAGGCCTCAACGATGGGCAGGTCGCGGTACAAATTGTTAAAGCGTGCGGCGCCCTCGCCGAACGTGCCTACGCAGGCATCGCGGCGCGCCGGCGCACCTGACAGCGACGAATCCCAGCAACTGCCGCCGTTCTCGTCCGTCAGATTTTCGAGCCAGTACGGGTTTTCGATCGGGAGGATGTCGTCTTCGAGCTGGAGATAGTCGGCAACGCGCACGTTTTCGTCCGCGGGAATCGTGAGACCAAGCTTTGTGGCCGCTACACGTTCCACTTCGACCCGGGCGGCGCCGAGCGCGATGTCTTCGACACCGAGTTCGCAAAAGCGTCCATCTTGGTTACGAAACGTGAGCGATTGGTAACTGTCGCTGGTACTTATCGCAGAGGGACGCTTGTTGCTGTCGGGGAGGATGCCCTCATAAGTGACCTTCCACTCTTGATCAACGTGGACCGTCGGATCGTCGACCGAAATGCGCACGCCAGGCGCCGAGGCCTCAGCAAGGGCGCGGCTCTCGAGACTCGGGGACATCGGCTGCGTGAACAACGTCGGGTCGATCAAACCGGGTGCCGACGCTGGCGCGAGCAGTGGGTTCTTGAGGCCATCGTCACCCACCACCACGCGGGCCGTTGCGTTGAGCGATAGTTGAGGCGTCCCGACGATGCCCGGGGCCCCATTGCCTTTCTCGGGATCGTTTCTGAGCAGCATGCTCGAGCGGGTGCGATGAGGCACACTCACGGGAAATGTCACTTCAAGTGATACAGGACTCGAGCTTCCCGACTTCGCTGCGCTGTACGCAACAGGCGCGTGGTAGGGGTCGAGGTCGTCTGTGTTGCTCGCCTCGGGCTCGGGCGCCGCAAGGGCACTCACGCGGCCCGCAGCATTCAAAGGGTCGGGACGACGACACGGCGCATCCCAATCGTCCACATCGAGAATCGTCACCACACCGTTCGCCAGCGTGATGAAGCCAAAGACGCCTCGAAGGCGCGTCGGTCCCAGCGCAATATCTGCATAGGTCGCGTTCGCGCGATAGGCCGCCCCTTCATCGCGATACGGATCGGTGTCGACCTCTCCGCCCGCGTTCGGATTCGGGTTGCACAAGAGGCCTGTCCGTGCGGTGGCAAGCGCGCCTTGCTTCGACCGTCGAAGCGGCCATTCGTGGCGGGCAAACACCACCGAGACGGCGGCGGAGCCAAAACGAATGCGGTCTTTGGGAACGAAGGGGTTGAGCTCTGGATGTGGGCGGGTCAATGGTCCACGAGGTGAACTGTCAACCTGTGTGACATCAAAGACCAAAACGCCACCGTCACTCTGATCGACCGCGTAGAGAAACCTCTCGAAGTTGCGGGTCTCCGGACTGATCGCGAGCGATGAAAGTCGCGCAGGGGTTCCCGATTCATTTGTAGCTATGAATGGTGCATTTTCGCGCAACGTTCCCTGTGCGTCGACGTCAATCGCGTGAACGATCGGCAGCGCCTTGTCGGCGATGTAGGCGCGACGACCATCCACCACGAGGTCACCCGGAACCGGACGAACCGCAGATTGCTCAGACGGAACGGAAGGAAGCGCTTCACACGTGCTTTGCCCTGACTCGGGACGATCCGTCGACAGATCGACGCCACCGGGCACGTAAGGCACGCCGTCTCCCCCGACCTTCGCCGCAACCGCCGGAATACGTGTGGTCAACCCAGTTGACGACACGACCGCGCACGGCGAGAGCGATCCCGGCTCGGTGCGATCGCCGGGGGTTGCATCGAGCCCACTTCCACGAAGGAGCGGGCGCGGGTCGATCGTGACTACCTTCGCGTCGCTCCCCGCGATGGGGAGGAGCGTAGCCACCAAAACGTAACCCGCCCCGCCATCAATTGAGACGACCTTCAGGCCCCCGGCCGGCTGTGGCAAGCTGCACGCTGGCCAGTCGACAAGACGTGGGGTGACTGCGCCCTCGTACCCCCCGAGCGCAGTACCGAAATCGCCGAGCAGTCGACTGGACGGCACGAGGTAAATCGCCGGCTTGTTGACCTCTGCGGTTGCGACGAAAACACTCTTGTGATCGCTTGCGAGCGCGATGCCCGTTGGATTCTGCCCAATCGGCACGAGGTTGATGCCCGGCGTCGCGGAATCGGTATCGATGACCCGACCTTCAAAAAGGTCGACCACCGCCACCTCGCCGCGCACGGTCTGGGTCACAAGCGCGTAGAGCCGGGCGTCGCGCGCAAGCACGTCGTCGCTTGTTGCATCGCTTGGTAAGGGTGCGCACTCCCCTTCATCGAGGGGTTCGGGAGCCACCACCCGACGCGTGCCTTCCGCGTCTGTTGCGTAGGTGCGCATGCAGAGGAGCTCAATCGCATCCGCACCTTCGAAGGTACGCTCGGGCACGGTCACGGGGCTTTGCTGACATGCGCTGAGAAGTGCCAAAGCCAAAGGAGCGGCCAAAGACGCTGCCGAAAAGCCAGCAAGTCGCGACCGCCTCATTGGCTTGACACCACCGTGGCGGACGGGTCACCGAGCGTGAAGACCACGCGTTCGAAAGTTGGGGACATCGAGGTGTTGTCGAGGTCGATCGCCTGAACGTACGAGCGCGTGAAGCTGGCAATGTAACCGAAGCGGTAACGTTTCATTTTGACCTTCGGGTCTTGCGCAAATCGCGCGTCGTCTGGAACGAGGTCGCGGCGCGCAACTTCGTCGACCGCAAATGGATCAAACGCCATTGCGAATGGGCCCTGCCCGACCACAATGACCGCCTCGACTTGCAGTGTCTCGGGGTTCACCACACTCACGCGGTTAGAATCGAACGCAACCACGAACACGCGCAAGCTGTAGCGACCGTCAGTATCAACGATAGGCGCAAGGTGAACGCGCGAAGGCCCGCCAAGAAGCGGAACCGTGGTCACGATGTGCACCGCATCGGCGTCGTAGCTTCCGTCGGCCGCAGTTGCGCCAACCTCGCCCACAAGGAGCGCGCCGTACGATGAGCTCGTCGAGCGATTGGCTATGAACACGCGCGCGGGCAACCGGGCGCAGGTGCGGAGGGTGGCGCGCCTTGCCTCCCCGGCGAGAAAAGCCGCTTGTGCCTTGCACACGATGCGAGCGCTTGCGTCGATGGCAATGCCGCGCGCGTCGATGCCGACCGACGTGGAGCCAATGTTGTAAACGCGCTCATACGTCAGATAGGGGCGGTACAATGATGAAGTACCTTGACCACCTTCGTCGGCGTAGTAGCGAAGCAGCGCGAGCCTCGACTCGCTCTTGCTCGTTTTGAGAAACGAGGGCTTGGGCAACACCGCGAGGCAGGCGGTGCTGGCCGGGCTGGCGGGCGCGTCGATGCACTCGTCAAACGCGTCCGCGTCATGCGGCACAAGTGCAATGCCAGTGGAACCATTAGGCACGTCGCCCACCAAGAATTGCAGCGCGGGCGATGACACGCGCGCGCCAGTGGCCGACAGGCCGGTGGAGAGCAAGCTCGCGATCGTGTCGGCTTGATGCGTCACCGCGAGACCGGTTCCGTCTTCGGTGAAGGCCAAGCCGAACGGCTGGCCAGGCAGCGTGATGCCGCGTGTGTTGCCCGCCTCGGTTGCCGACGCCCCCGCTTGGTGTCCGTCGTCGCAGCGATTTGCCGTTCGCGTTCCGCAGCCGATAGTAAACGAAGTTGATGTTGCTGCGGTGGCGCTGTCATCCGGTTCGACGTCGGCCCACATCACCGAAGCGTTGCCGCTGACCGGAAAGAACAGGCGGTTCTTCGAAGACGAGAACGCGAGGTCATTCGCGAACGCGCTGACGATTGCGCTGTCGCGCACATAGCGCGTCGAATCGACCGGCGGAGCGCACGTCTCGCCGAGAGGCTGTCTGGCACCCGAACCATCGCTCTTCTCGACAGGCGCAGCGGACGAGCACGCGCCTGAAGGACCACGCACGAGCGGTAGTTCAGAATCTTGAGGATCGAGAATCGTCAGCGCCGCATGGCGCCTTATGGACGTGAGATCGTAGCTTTGGAGGGTTCCCCCGTTGTATCGGAGGTCGAAATCGCTGTTGACCACGTAGAGCGCGCCACCACCACGAGAAACTGCCAGCCCCGTCGGGAAATACAAGCTGCTGGTTGGCGGCTCGATACCGGCGCTATCGCTGTAGCAAGCCGACACGCCGACCGAACCCCCAAGTGTGGCAAGGGCTACAATCGCAAGGGAGAAGCGAGGCGCTGACATTGGCGCGCACCTTACTCAAGAATCGCTCGATTTACCTTGTGGAACGACGCCGGAGCGAAGCAACGGGTCCGCACACGCAAACTCGGCCCAAATGGGCGCGTGGTCCGAATCGTGCTCGAGTCGCGGGCGGCTTGCCCCTCGTGCGATCTCTGCGTCGTTCGGCACGTGCGGATGCTGCCGCACGTGGTGGTTCTCTATCCCAGCGTTCGTGCAAAGCCCATCAAGGGACGCGCTGACCAGCAGGTGATCGATCTGTTCCCGCCGACCATCGTGCATCGATGTGTAGCGACGCCCTGCCGCCAACCTTTCGGTGACGTCGACGAGAGCCGTTGGCTCTTTGCCGCGCAGAAGGCGCAAGGGCACGGAGTCGCGCGTGTCATTGAAATCGCCGAGCACGACGACATGAACACCTTGTTCGTCAAGAATCTTGTCAACACGTTCACGCACGAACGAAGCCTCAGCTGCCCGCCAAAAAACGGACCGAAGGTGCGCATCGCCTAGGCGCCCCGCCGCTCGCTTGCGCTCCTTGCGCGTCGATTCGAAGAGCACGGGGCGGCGCGATTTGAAGTGCCCCGTGATGACGCGAACCGAACCGAAGCCCTCTGGCCGCACCTCAACCTCAACGACGCCACGCCGCAGAGGAATCGGCGCAGCGAACTCGGGCGCAGCCAGCTGACCAAGCGTTGGAATGGGAAGGGCGTCGGCCGTGTGCACCCTCGAATCGAAAGTCGGCAGGGAGGAGACAATAACCGATCGAATGCCCCGCGCATCGGCACTCCCCATCACGACGTGTGCGTACCGGCCGTCGATCCTTTCGTGATTGAGCAGCAGATCGAGCCACTCACGGTCGCCGACTTCTTGAAACGCAACCACGTCGGCGCTCAGCGACGCGACGAGCTCGGCCGTCCAGCGCACCTTCTCGGTGAATCGCTCGCGCTCTTTCGCGGATGGGGCGACGAAGTCTTTCAGGTTAAAGGTCGCGACGCGAAACCCCATGGAGCCAGGCTATCAGGACGCTTGCCTTCTTTACCAACACGCGGGCATCGGTCAAACTCCGGGGATGCGTCGGAGCACCATCGAGCACCTTCGGGTCACCGGCGTGGCTGCCTTGGCGGCTGCACTGGGGGCTGCATTGTCCGTGGGTTGCTCGTCGTCGGGGCAGGCAAGCAGTTGCACAACGCCCGCGCCCACAACATGTTCGCCCCTCTACGATCCGACCTACGAGCAAGTGTTCGCGCGCACCCTGAAACCGACATGCGCCGCGGGTGGCTCAAGCTGCCATAGCGCGGGCAAGGGCGGGTTTTTGGTTGACGATATCGATGCAACCTACACACGCATCAGTGAGCGCATCACTCCGAGCAAGCCTGAGTGCAGCGTGGTCGTCGACCGTTTGTACTCAACCGAGACCGGCTACGCGATGCCTCCGGGTGCGCAACTCTCTGAAGCGGAACGCTGCTCGATCGTGCAATGGATCGCCGCTGGCGCAAGGCGATAGCAACGAATGAAGCTCGCGCCGCTCCTCATCCTGCCGCTCGCTGTTGGCTTCGCCTGGCTCGCATCGTGCGGAACAGAACCCATCGCGGGAAGTTACGCATTGTCGCGCGAGCAGTTACAAGACCCTGAGTCTTGTCGGTCGTGCCACGCGCAGCACGTCGACGAGTGGTCGGGCAGCATGCATGCCTACGCCTCCGACGATCCCATCTTCCGTGCGCTCAACAAGATGATGCTGCGCGACACGAAAGGCGCAAACCCTTCGTTTTGTGTGCAATGTCACGCACCGGTCGCCTTGCGCGAGGGTGCCACGAAAGACGGTTCGAACCTCGATCAGCTGCCGGCGAGCATGCGTGGTGTGACTTGTTACTTCTGCCACAGCGTCTCGGCGGTCGAGGGAACGCACAACAACCCGCTTCGGCTCGCCGACGACCTCACCATGAGGGGTGGCATCTCGAACCCGACCACAAACAAGGCGCACCGCTCTGGCTACAGCAGCCTTCACGATCGAGAGCACCTTGATTCCGCGAAGTTGTGCGGCACTTGCCACGACATCGTCAACCCGCTTGGCACTCACATTGAGCGCACGTTTTCAGAGTGGCAATCGTCGCTTTTTGCCGATCCGCAATTGGGTAAGCAGCTTACCTGTGGGAAGTGTCACACCCCTGGACGCACCGACGTCGCAGCGAACGCACCGGGCGTCGGCCTTCGCACCGTCCACGACCACAAGATGCCTGGCGTCGATGTCGCCGTAACGCCGTTTCCGCAGCTCGCCGAACAACGTGCAGCGGTCCAGGCGAGCCTGAACACGACGCTCACCGCGAAGCTCTGCGTGAGACCGGGTCGCTTGGGCACTGACGTCGAGGTCACCGTCGACAACTCATTTGCCGGCCACGGATGGCCTTCGGGAGCGATGCCCGATCGCCGCGCGTGGGTCGAAGTCGAGGCCTTTCGCGACGGCTCCTCGGCATTCTCTGTCGGCAAAGTGGCGGCCGATCGAAGCTTGGTCGAGGTTGCGACGGGCGACTGGCTTCTGTTTCGCGACTACGGCTATACAGAAGGTAAGAAACTTACCCATCACCTTTGGGAGATCGCGAGCTACGAGAGCAAGCAGCTCACCCCGAGCGTCACCAACAACACGCAAGACCCTCGCTTCTATCACGCGCTCACAAAGGTCTACGAGGTCACCGGAAGCGTTGAAAAGGTAACCATGGCCGTCCATATTCGACCGGTGGACTTCGATCTTGTCGACGAGCTCATCGCGTCAGGCGATCTCGACAGCGCGGTCCGTTCGAAAATTTCGACGTTCACGCTGGAAAACACAGTGCTCGAATGGAACGCGTCGAAGGGATTTGGGTGCACGAAGTAGTATTCGTGTTTAGAAACGCTCCTCAGCCGTCCACGCAGAAATTGAAGACCACCTCTTCGGCTGCAGCAGCGCTTGGCCGCGCGACGGAGATCGTCGTCTTCCATAGCCCGGGCATCGTAAGGTAAACATCGTTGACTTCGTACTTGCCCGAGCCTTTTTCCGTAACGACGGGCGTGCGTGAACTTCCATGGCCGTGATCGGGCATGAAGGGCGTCACGGT
>CAMBEV010000153.1 GCA_945865595.1 Nannocystis exedens
TGACGATTCTCGCACGCGAAGTCCGACCTACCCGATCGGGCCTGTGATGCGTGTGGTAACGTCGTTCGGGTTGGTCCCCTCGCCCGCGCGTGTCTACGCGATGAACGACGACGTGTTCGCCAGCTTCGAGCTAGAGGCCACGCCGCCACGAAACATGCACTCGTGGCACGGCGACATTTTCTCATCGTATGCGCGGCCGTGGCAATCGCTTGCCGATGCGTTCCGCGTGAGCGACCCGGAGCGCGCTGAAAGGTGCAGGCAGCGCGCGGCCGCCTTTGCGCATTAAAGCTCCCGCCAATGAGAACGGTTATGCGATGATCTTACCTATGTCCGTCGGGACCCCACTCACGTCGCCAAGCGATCGCCAGCTTGTGGTGGGCGCTTTCATTCTCATGTTGGTGATCTATGGGTCCACCAGCGCTCAGTATCTCTGCGACCCCGACTCGGGTGAATTCGCGACGCTTGCTGCGACGGGTGGCGTCGCTCATCCGCCAGGGTATCCACTCTACGTCCTGGCGCTTCGCGCACTGCGCTGGCTGCCCGCGATTGAGCCCGCGCATCGCGCATCGCTCATCACCGCATTGATGGCCGCGGCGAACGGCCCACTTCTCTATCGCGCGGCGCGCGCATGGGGCGCCTCGCAAGTCGCCAGTGCAATTGTAACAGTTGCGTTTCTATTTGCCCCTCTCACGTGGCAACTTTCAACGTCCCCCGAAGTGTTCGCCCTTAACGTTTCGATCGCGCTTGCTCTGCTCACACTCGCCGCGAAGACCCCGGATGACCCACGCGTCGCGCTTCGTCACGCTGCGCTCCTCGCCCTCCTCGCAGGACTTGGCCTGTCCAACCATCACACGATCGTCTTCCTGGCGCCGATCGGCCTGTTCGCTTGGTTCACAGCCGCTCGCGCCTCAAAACGACCGTTTGCGGCGCTCGCGATCTCAATCGCCGCGCTCTGCGTCGGGCTCCTGCCCTACGCCTATTTGGTCTACGCCGCGCGCACATCCGATTCGACAACAACCTGGCTGTGGGGCGACACCAGAACCTTCGACGGCTTGCTGACCCATTTTCTGCGGCGCGAGTACGGAACCCTACGGTTTGGGGCCACCGACGCCAAGCCCGAAATCGGCGCTCACCTCGTGATGCTGCTGAAGATGACCGTGCTCGACTTGCGAGGCATTCCATTGCTCGCACTCGTGGGGCTCGCGATCGCTATCAGACGCTCCTTCACCCCAGCGACTCGGGCTGTGCGCCTCGCCGTTCGTTTTCGATGGTTCATGCTCTTGACGAGTCTAGTCGTGTGCGGGCCACTCTTCGTCACACGATTCAATCTGGCACCTCGCGGCTTGACAGGAATTGTGTGCGAACGCTTTTATCTTTTGCCGTGGGCGGTCCTACTCGTTGCGTGCGCTCGCGCGCTTGACGAGTGCGCGGTTCCAACTTTGCGGCGCATGAAATGGCTCCTGCCAGCAGCGGTTGCAACCACCTCGGCATTCCTCAGCTTCGACACCGTACGCGAATACCACCGGCCAACGGTTTCACACTACATCCACAACGTCCTGACGCTCGTTGAGCCCAACGCGATTCTCCTGGGCGGAGGCGATCACCGATACGGCGGATTTCTTTACGCGAGGCTCGCGCTCGGAGAGAGACGCGACGTCGCGTTCGTGCATCCCCGGCTAATGCTCAACTCTTGGTATCCAGGGCACGCTGAAGCGCTGCTCGGGCGCTCGCTCACACGCGCGCACAATCAGTCGCTGAACGCGGCGCAGCTCCTTCGCGAACTACTCGCGACGCATCGGCCAACTTACTTGACCGACTGGGTGATTGACGATTTCCGGAAAACGATTCCAACATACCCCATTGGCCCGCTGATGCGTGTCGTCGAGCCCGGCGGCTTCATGCCGTTGCCGGAGCAGCTCTACGCGATGAACGACAAGGCGTTCGCCCGCTTTACGCTCGAGCCCACACGGCCACAGAACCTCGACTCGTGGAAGGGCGACGTTTTCTACACGTATGCGCGGCCATGGCAATCGCTTGCCGAAGCATTCGGCGTGCAAAACCCGGATCGCGCTGAAACGTGCAGGCAGCGCGCGGAGCGCTTCGCGAGTGAGTGAACCCGCAAGCAAGTTGGCGGCATCGCCAAGCGATCGACAGATTGCTGCCGCCGCTTTTGTTCTGACGTTGGCGGTCTATGGATTGACGAGCGCGCAGCATGTGCTCGGCGGCGACTCGGGTGAGTTCGCGACGCTTGCAGCAACCGGTGGCGTCGCGCATCCGCCTGGCTACCCTCTCTACATCCTCTTGCTGCGCGCACTGCGTTGGTTGCCCGCCGTCGAGCCCGCGCACCGTGCGTCGCTCATCACAGCACTCATCGGGTCTGCTAACGGCGCACTCTTCTATCGCGCCTGTCGGGCATGGACCGCCTCACAGATTGCAAGCGTAATTGCAACAGTTACATTTATGTTTGCCCCGCTCACGTGGCAACTTGCAACCTGTCCCGAGGTGTTTACCCTCAACGTTTCGATCGCGCTCGCGCTGGTCACGCTAGCCGCCAAGACCCCCGACGACCCTCGCGCAGCGCTTCGTCATGCGGCAGCGCTCGCTCTGCTCGCAGGCCTTGGCATCTCCAACCACCACTCCAGTGTGCTCCTCGCCCCCATCGGGCTCTTCGCTTGGTTCGCAGCGGCTCGCGCTTCGAAGCGGCCACTTGCGGCGGTCGCTGCCTCCATCGCTGCGCTCTTCGTTGGGCTCCTGCCCTACGGTTACTTGGTCTACGCAGCGCGTACTTTCGACCCAACCACGACCATGATTTTGGGCGATACCAAGGACCTCGCTGGCCTGCTGCACCACTTCTTGCGGCGTGAGTACGGGACCTTCTCGCTCGGCATTTCGGGGGGCTCAGACGATACGCCCGAGATGGGCGCTCACCTGGGTGCATTTTTGAGGGCCAGCGTGGTCAGTTTGCGAGGGGTTCCCTTGCTCGCACTCGCGGGCGTCGCGAGCGCCATCACGCGCAAGGGCAGGCGCCTCGTTTTTCGTTTTCGATGGTTCATGCTCTTGACGGCTGTGGTCGTGAGCGGACCACTCTTCTTCACGGGCTTCAATGTGCCGCCACGTGGCTCGAGCGCGCTCACGGTCGAACGTTTCTATCTCTTGCCGTGGGCAGTCCTACTCGTCGCGTGCGCACGCGCACTCGATGGGCTTGCGGTGCCGGCCTTGCAGCGCTGGCGATGGGCCGCCCCAGCCGTCATCGTGCCCGCGTGGATGTTCGCTGGCTTCGATGCGGTCCGCGAACACCATCGGCCAACGGTCTCACAGTACATGCACAACGTCCTCGCGCTCGTGGAACCCAACGCCATTCTCCTTGGCAGCGGCGATGGCCGCCACGGGGCGTTCCATTACGCCAGGCTCGCTCTCGGAGAGCGGCGCGACGTCGCGTTTGTCAATGCTCGGCTCATGCTCGCTCCCTGGTATCCGGCGCACGCTGAAGCGCTCGTCGGACGCTTGCTCCCGCATCTGGAAAGTGTGCACGGTGCGGGGGAAAGTGATTCCTACGATGCTGGGCGCCTCCTCAGCGAACTGCTGGCGACGCACCGGCCCACCTACTTCACCGACTTCGTGTACGACGGCTATCGCGATACCGTTGCGAGCTACCCCATTGGCCCTGTGATGCGCGTCGTCGAGCCGGACGGCTTCATGCCGATGCCTGAGCAGCTCTTTTCCATGAACGACAAGGCATTCGCCCGCTTCACGATTGAACCCACCGCGCCACGCAACGTTGACTCGTGGAGCGGCCGACTGTTTTCCTCGTACGCTCGACCGTGGCAGGTGCTGGCCAATGCGCTTGCCGTTCAAAATCCGGAGCGTGGCAAAGAGTGTCGACGGCGTGCTTCAGCCTTCGCTCCTAGCGGCGCACCGCCGTAGTGCCAGCGTGCAGCCCCACCGCAACCAGCACGTACACGTAATAGAGCAAGCGATAACTCAGGCACACACCGAGCGCGCCAGCTGCCGCGATGCCGGCTTTGTCAAGAAAGTAGACGTACGCGACGTCGGCGGTTCCCCAGCCCTGTGGCAGTCCAGGAAGCGCAGTCACCATCATGCTCACCGCCGTTCCTGCGTAGACCCACCCCTCGACTTTGGGTCGCTCCCCAAGCCCAAGCACGATGGCCCTCACGATGAGAAGCTGCGAACCGCTCACCAAGAAACTCCAAGCGAACGCTCGGGCCGCGTGCGCGCCTGCTCCTTTCGTACGAAAGTAGTCAATGAGGGTTCTGAGTCGCTCAAGGCGCCCAAGCGTCTGCGCTCCCCATCGCCTGGCAACCACAACGACCAACAAAAGCGCCATCGGCACGCCGAGCGCAATGCCGAGAAGCAATGCCAGCATGGGTGACCACGGAGTCCTCATCGCAAGCGCCAGCACAAGCGCCAAGGCCGCCAGGGTCGCGAGTCCAATGAACCGGTCGAGCACGATCGTCGCCGCGGCTATGCCCGTCGGTACGCCACGCTCTTTCGCTGAAACAATGCGCAACGCATCTCCGCCAACACCGCCTGGCAGCAGCACTCCCCCCATCTGCGCCAGCGTCGAGACCCGCCACAATTCTGCCACTGACAGCTTGACGCCACTCACCGTGAGCAGCGCGCGCCAACGAAACGCGTAGAGGATCGTCGCGGCAAGGTACGCCGCGACTAGCATGAGCAGAGCGGGCGCACTCGCGCGGTGAACCACCTGAATGAGCCCCGGCTCGCACGTGAGCTGGGCGCATGCCTGCAGCGGAATTGTAACTTCACCAGAGCGCAAATACAGCACGCAGCCGTTTTCAACGCGCGAGACAGGGGCTCGTGTCGATGCACCGACGTGCGTATCGTAACAGCGATCGCGAAACGGCACGGCGTACGCCACCATGCCCAGGGCGAGAACTGCGAGAAGCGCAAAAAATACCCGCCGCAGTTTTGACGATTTCACAAAGGCATGCTCCCAAATGCAACGTTTGAGAGCAATGTGGTATTCTCGCTCGCGATGTTGCGCACCCGCTTTAGGAGGCAGCCTCGCCAGAACCATCGCGGCCTTTCCGCGGTCGAGGTCGCCATTGGGGTCAGCTTGCTCGGCACACTCGCTGCGATCGCCGTTCCCACGATTGCGCGTCAGGCGCACGCCTCTCACTTGGTCGAAGCGACCTCTGGACTCGAGCGCATTGCGACGACTGCAATCGCGCAAGCACAGGGACGCCCTGCTACGGACGCATTTCCAGGCGCCGCACCCCTTACCCCAGCGGACCCTCCACGCGGCATCCGCGAAGTCGATGTCCCTGGTACGTGGGAGCACCCGACGTGGAAAAGGCTAAAATTCGAGGCGGTTCCCCTTGGCGTCTCTCACGCGTTTTCGTTCGCGTTCGAGTCGAATTCGTTACCTGGAAAGAGCACTTTTCTTGCGCTTGCCCAGGGCGACCTCGACGGAGACGGGCAGCGCAGCACGTTCGAAATGCGGGGCTCAGCCGACGACACGAGTGGCCCTCAACTCCAAACTGATTTGTTCGTACAATCCGAGTTCGAATGAAGACAACGTTAGCCATTCTTCTCTCGCTTTGCATCGCTGCTGCGGCAGTGAACGGCCAGCGGAATCGCATGGTCGCCGCCACGAAAAAGCTCAAAGAAACGGACGACGTCTACCCGTTGCCGGAACCCAAACAGCTGAAAGAGCTCTCGATCGGTTACGAATCAGCGCTTGCGGACATGCTCTGGGCGAAGCTGCTCGTGGAGTATGGCACTCACTGGGCCGAGAAGCGTGAATTCCTCATTATTCCGAAGTATCTCGATGCAATTCTAGAGCTCGAGCCCGGCTACGAAGAGGTTTTCAAGTACGCCGACACTCTTCTCGTCTATCGGCCGCTCCGAGGCACTGAAGCCGACGCGAGACTCGCGCGCGTGTATCTCGAACGCGGCACGCGTGAGCGTCCTCATGACCCCAACACTTGGAAGCAGTTCGGTCATTTCGTCGCTTTCTTGGCGCGCACGTTTCTTACATCGCCCACCGAGATTGAGGCGTGGCGTAAGGATGGCGCGCGGGCCATGCTGCGCAGCGTCGAGCTCGGGGGAGGCGTTGCGGATGCGCAAGCCGCACTATCGATGCTGACGCGCGGCGGCGAAACGAAAGCTACAATAGCGGCGTTGCGGCGGGCTTATGCGATCACCGAAGATCCGGCTCAGCGCGAGTGGATCGAGGCGAACCTCGCCGCGCTAGAGGCGAAAAAAGAGCGTGATGACGCCGACCGAGCCATCAAGAACGTCGAAAAACTCTGGCGCGCCGAGGCACCTCACCTGTCGCGAACTGCATTTTTGTTGACGTGGCCCGTCCCCGACGTTCGGGCGTGCGTGGGCACAGGGGGTACGCTGCGGACGGACGAGCAGACACGTGCCTGTGCCCGCGGGTGGGATGCCCTGCTTCCAAAAGACGAGGGCGAGGGGTCCAAACGCTGACAGGTTCGCCGCTCCTGGTATCCTCACCGGATGACACGGGGCGCTCGCTGGGGTGGTGGAGCGAGCGACTGGGTCTCAAGCGGCGTCGCGCTTCTCATCGCGTGCTCGCCCACCGCGCCACTGTCGAACTCCGATGCGCCGACGCCCCAAGAGAGCCGACTCGCTTTCGAGGCAGGCACACTCTTGAACGCAGTCGTCGGGCAGCCCATCCGCATCGAACTCGTGGCGTCCGACGAGGCGCAGGCGGCAACGCTTTGGCTTGAAGGCAAGTACCTTGACGCTTCGCTCGAAACCGACACGGTCACTCTGCAAGCCGGGAGAGGCGAAGTGGTCCTTCGGCCACCGACTGAGCAAGCCGAGTTCGATCTTGTGGCGCGTTCAGACGACGGGAGACTCGTACGTTTGCAGGTCAGCGCTTCACCTTCGGGTAGCGCTTCGCTCACGGTGACTGCGAAGTACGTGGGGCGGCGGCCGCAACCGGGCTTCGAGGTTTTCGTCTTCCCAGGTAAAACGTGCGTCCTTCTGACTGGCGAGTCAGAGACGCAATACGCCGGGCGCTCCTCTTCGAACGCCGTGACGCTCACCGGCGTGCCTGCCGGGCGCCCGCTTGCGGTCGTCAGTCGCATACGCGGTTATGCACAGGGATGCGTCGACCGCAGGCCTCTCTTGCCCAACACCGAAGTCGATGTCTCGGTCACGGTTCGAGACGTCCCACTCGACCTCAGGACGCCGCTTAACGCGACGCTCGCCATCGATTTCACAGCTGACAGCGCGAGCGCCTGGTCCGCCGCCCAGCTCGTGTCGATCACCCATGTCCTCGATGCGTTCCACCCGGCCGGTGTCGCATCGTCAACTTGGTTGCTCGAATTAATCGACGCAGCGAGCGGTGCAAATCAGGGAGAGCTGCGCTCGCGCCGCATGACCGGCAAATGGGACGCGGTCACAAGCGACTGGATCACGAAGCGCGGCGGAAGTGTCCGCAATGCTGCGAAGTCCACCCTGCTCGCCGCACAGACTGGGGTCAACGGACCGCTCTTCGTCCGCATCGACGACGCAAGCCTGGGGACCGCTCAAGTGACGATTGCAAGCCTGGGACAGCTCACAGGGACTGCGATGCTGCGCGCCCCCACGCGTTTCGCTTGGACCGCAGACGCCTCCGACACACTCACACTCAAAGGCGAGATCGTGCTCGCGATGCCATCGCTCGTTGCGGCCGCTGGTGACGAGCGCGCGCGACAGAGCGGCGCGACGAACATTGCAACTGCCATTGCTACGAATGAAATTGAGTGCACAGGTCTTGCGGGCGCGCTCGCCTCTGCCGACACGACCGGGCTGTGCGGGGCGACCTGTCTCGACTCCCTGTGCCGCGCAGCCATCACAAGCGCCTGGGCCTCTGCCTCAGCGCCACGACAATCGCAAGAGGTACGCCTGTCATTGTCGGCAGTTGCCGGAGCGATCGTGGGCGACGCAGCTCAGCCCACCGCGTTCAACGGAACCTGGGTAGGCATCGTGAGCGCGCCAGACGGATCGTTTCCGCAGTTTACGATCGGCGGCAGCGCGAGCGGCGCGCCTCCGAAGTAGCGAGCCGGCGCGCTCCGAACTAGCGAGCCGGGCTCGCAATAATCTCGTATGATCACTACGGCATGAGTGCGGGTTCGGTGATCGTCGGTGGGTTCAGCGGGCACGAGCTAACCTCGTCGTTTCAGCAA
>CAMBEV010000154.1 GCA_945865595.1 Nannocystis exedens
CACGTCGACCGCACTCATTTCAGCCGGGCTTTTATTTGGAATGTGCATGTATTTTTTCGGACCCAGCCGATGTGCGCCTCATCGCGGGCGAATGCTAGGCAAATCTTCGACCGTCTCCTGACGAAGCGGCCGCCTGAGACTTTTTCTGAAACCCTTGCCCCGACGGCTGAATCGCCGTGCCTTCAAGAAAGGACCGAAGAATCCACGCCATTTTCTCGTGCCCTTCCATCATTCCCGTCAAGAAGTCTGCGGTGCCAGCGTCGTTGAAATCGTCGGCGCAGGATCGCACTGCGACGCGCAGCGAGCGGACGACCGCTTCGTGATCGTCAACTAACTGGACAACAGCTGCGGTGGCCATTGGCAACTCAAGTGGGTGTTCTTTGAGCTCTGTCTGGGCGAGAAATCCCTGCAACGTTGCGACCGGAAAACCACCGAGCGTTCGTACGCGCTCGGCAACGTTATCGATGTACCCCTCGAGAAGCGCGTATTGCTCGTCCCACAGTTTGTGAAGCATCATGAACTGTGGCCCGACGACGTCCCAGTGAGCCTTCTTGGTCTTGACTGAGAGGACGTAGGCGTTTGCGAGCGCGACGTTCAGGCAACACACCGCGCCCTCGCGTTGCTTGCTGTCGAGGCCGAGGCGAGGTGTGTTGGTTCCGTTCGATTTGGCTTTGAGTGCTGGCGTGGAATTCTTCATGAACGAAGCCGTTGCAACGCGGGTGCCAGAAGCGCGTTACGAAAAGCGAGCGTCTTTGGTGCGGAAAGCGCGCACGCTTCTGGCCACAAGGACGCCCCGAGCGAGCCAAATCGCTACACCGTTAGACGTGCCCGCGACGACCGCCGACGAACGACGAGTAGACAAACACGACGACCACAGCGCCGAGGAGCGACATCAAGAAGCCGACGGGGTCGCCCTCTTTGTACAGCCCAACCACGCGTCCGATGAAGCCGCCGACGAATGCGCCGACGACGCCAACGAGGAGCGAAACAACCCACCCTCCCGGCTCCTTACCAGGAACAAGCGCTCGCGCCAGTGCGCCGACAATGAGTCCGAATACGAGAAAAATGAGAATGTGCATGGGGTAGTCCTCCGTACGGTTGGTTCAGAAAGTTGACGGTTCGAGCGTCGCATTAACCGTGCCATCAGGCCGCACGTCCACACGTAGAGGCGAGTTGCCACAGGTGTGCGTGCATGCGCTGCGCATATCGGTCAACTGTACTGACTAAATGTAGGGCGCCACCGCGAACCGCTCGGGAAACAGCCCGCGCGGTGCCATCGCCTGAGTTGGCACGTTGTTCGCACATGGCTCGGCTCCAAGGAGAACTGCCATGAACACCACGCATCTCATTCAGGCCGCTGCCGCTCTCGACGAGAACACCCTCGCTCACTTGAAGAAGCTGGCGATCCACGCCGGTGAACAGGTCGCCGAGATGTTCCCCTATCAACGCCGGCCCTCGCTCGGCGCACGCGTCTTTCAAGGCGGCGGCTTCGTGCTGCTTGGCGTCGCGGCCGGTGTCGCAGCTGTGGCAATTACGTACGCGGTGAACCCGAAGTTCGTCGCGTCTGTTGGCAAGTTTCTTCGCACCGCGGCAATGGACGCAGAAGAAGGCATCGCAGACATCGCAGGTATGGCGGAGGCCGTGATCGACGAGAAAAACAACGCTGTCGACAAGGTCACCCATCTTTCGGAAGTGAAGGATGAAGGCGCACGTCACAAGGGCGGCGGGAACGGCCACAAGTCGCACTCACCGTCGTGAGCGCAAGCACGAAACCACTTCAAAAGGAGCAATCATGAATAGCAAAATAGCGTTTATTGTCGGCAGCTTAATTTCCTTCGCAATAGGTGCTTGTGACGACGATGCCGAACGCGCGCGCGCCAAGGCGGCGCAAGCAGAAGAGTCCGCACAGAAGGCTCGCGTTGAAGTTGAGAGCAAGGAACGAGAGGCGAGGTCCGCCACGCAAAACGCCGACCGCGAAACCGCTGAGGCCAAGCGCAAGATCGATGAGACCCACACCAAGAACGTGACCGCATATCGCGAGAAGCTCGAGGCGCGCAGCCGCGAGGTGGACCGCGAAATCATCAAGCTCAAAGCCGATAGCGCCAAGGCTGTCGGTAATGCGAAAAAGAAGATCGACGAAGAAATTGTCAAGCTTGAGCGCAAGCTCGAAAACATGAAGGCCGACCTGAAGGACCTGTCGGGTGACGTGAAGGATCGCTGGGACTCGCTCCGTCGTCGCCTTGACGATGACCTCGGCTGACCCGGGTTACTAACCCTTCCAGTGTCGATTACGGCCGACGTCGGCATGCACGAACCAATCGTGTTTCTTCGGATACACGCCGACGCCGCCGTTCCATCCAAGCTTGCGAATGACCTTCTCGAGCACGCGGGGATCGATCCCTTTCGTAGCTCCGTCAGGTACAATTCGAAAGTCAACCGCGTTGCCTAATGAATGCTGACTGTGCGAGGCGACGTTGTGCCCCTTCTTGCGCAGCATCTCGTTGAGCTTCGGGCTGCGGTATCCGCTGACGAGCTCGATGCGCGCGCCTGGGTATTGCTTCGCGATTGCACGCAAGAGTGGCAACAGGCGCTCGTCGATCGGCGTGGCCGATCCTGTTGCGCGGTCGGCAAGAAGGTCGCTGAATCGCGCGTTCGATGGTTCGCTATCGGAGAGGACGACGCGGTCGAGTGTGTGCGTTTGACAGAGCGTTGACAGGTGCGCAATCGTCGACGCGGTCGCATTGGCCACGTCTGCGGCCTCTTTTTTTGTCGCAAGCCCGTCGCTTTGGCAAGCAGGTGGTGACAGCTGCGGATCGATCGCCACAGACTGCGTCGCGAAGAGCGCCATCATGAGCGATGCTGCGGTGGGTGCGGCGCTTGTGGCCGCTCTTGTCAGCCAAGACATGCCTCCAAGAAAAGCACAGGTACCGCTTGCCCGCTGGGGTTCCGGGCGGTACAGCCTGGTGGGGGCGGCACTCACCTGCTGGAGAGAACGCATGCGGATAGCACAGAGCATTTTGGGTACCGTGGTCGGTCTGTCGCTCGCGCTGTCTGCCGCGGCTGAGCTCGCGGGGTGCGCTGCGTCGGGCTCGCTTGTTGAAGACAGCGATGCTGGCGACGGCGGCAATGGCTTTGCAAAGAGTGATGCAGCGGTCATCGGCGCTGCAGACACCGCGGCACCGACCGAAGTGCGCATCTACGCGAACACCGATCGCGAGCTGTACGTCTTGGACCCGCAAACGAAGTTGGTCTCGCTTGTCGGCACCTTCGAGTCGACCGACAAGGACCTCAGCTCGGTCACCGATCTTGCCGTCGACGAGAACGATGTGATTTGGGTCAACACCGCAACGACGCTCTATCGCGTGTCGTCGGTCAGCGCTGGCAAAGTGCAGCTCGAGCAAGTGGCCGCCCTTCCCAAAGACACAATCTTCTACGCGCTCGCTCTCACGCCAAAAGGTACCCTCGAAAGTGACGAATCGCTCATCGGCGGCGATGGCGACGGCGCGGTTTGGTACCTGTCAAAAACGGGCGGCACGGCACGCAAGCTCGGTGGTTTCGGCACGGTCAAGAGTGGCGACCCGGCGCCTTCGGGTTCCAACGTGTGGACGCTCTCGGGCGACATGCTCTTCTACAAAGATGGATCCAACGCTCGCGGTCTTGCAACGTTGCGCGCGTGCAAGTCGGGCAAAAATGGTGACGTGACCGACTGCGACTTCGCCAACGACGTCCTCGCCGAGATCGACATGGCGGCGCTCAAAGAGGCGTACACGACGAAGTCGACGCGCAACTTGCGCAAGCAGATTCTCGGGGCGGGCACTGGCTACGGTCGCCTCTTTGGCATCGGCGCGTGGGGAGACAAAGTCTACGCGTTCGGGCGCAACAGCACGCAAGCCCCCGTCGTTCCTGCGCAGCTCATCGAAGTGTCGGGCAACGGCGATGGCGTCGCGCTGCAAGCGTTCGACAAAATCGACCGCGGCTGGTCGGGCGCAGGCGTGACGACGCGCGCAGTGATTCAAGTCGTTCGGTGAAGCCGGTTTGCTTGCGGGGTCGAGTTGCGGAACCGGGGCGCATCGATTAGCATATCTGTATGCGGACCACCCTGAATATCGACGACGAGCTGCTTGAGCAGATGACCCGGCGGTTCCCTCCTGGCACTCCAAAGACGGTGATCATCGAGGAAAGTCTCCGTCGCGCACTTGCCGTACCCGCCGCTCGGAACACTCGGAGCGCAGGGATTGAGCTTCCCGAAGAGGTGGCTGACCTCGTCGCTCGAGGGGTCCTTGTGCCCGCCGGACGCACGGGCGTGCCACCGCAGAGCAATTCCGCGCCGTTGCCCCCAGGGGCATTGCTTGCTGACCTTGCTCGCGATCGCGAGGATCGGTGACCTACGTGGATACCTCGGTGGTTCTCGCCTGGGTGTTGCGCGAGCCCATTCGACCGCCGCCAGAGTTCTGGGGACCGCACCTCGCGACAAGCCGCCTGACCGAGTACGAGGCGTGGGTGCGGCTGCATTCGTACGGGAGAGCCGCGGCGGATGGCGGTGCATTGCGCACTACGCTGCTGTCGTTGAACACCGTTGAACTTGACGTAGCCGCATGCGCGCGCTGCTTCAGTCCATTCCCAGTTCCCGTGCGCACGCTCGACGCGCTCCACCTCGCCGCCGCCGATCACCTGCGGGCGCAGGGGGTCTCCGTCGATATTGCGACCTACGATACACGCATGTGCGATGCCGCTCGCGCGCTCGGGTTCTCCATGGCGCTGAGTTAGCGAGGAAAGGGCGGTGCCGGTTGACACGCCGCACAAAACCGGGCGAACTCTCGGCCCATGACTGAACATCGTGAAGGCCCGCTTACGGCGCGGGTGGTCCCAGGGCCTGCGCTCTACTTTCGTGCCGCCGAAGCAGACAAGCCACGTGCGGTGCTCGGGTTGCTTCATGGCTATGCCGACCACTCTGGGCGCTACACGCACGTCATGGACTTTTTCGCTGAGCGAGGCATCACGACCGTTGCGATCGACATGCGTGGCCACGGCAGAGCGCTGGGCGAGCGAGGCTATTGCGACAAGTTCGAAGAGTTTCTCGACGACGCGGCCGAGGTTGCGGCACTGACCGAGAAGCAGGCCGCGGGCTTGCCGGTGTTCCTGCTCGGGCACAGTTTTGGCGGTTTGACCGCGGCGGCCTCGGCGCTCGAAACGCCGCGTTCGTTGCGTGGCATCTTGCTGAGCTCACCGTACTTTGGTCTCGCGTTGGCGGTGCCAAAGGTAAAGCGACTTGTCGGTCAACTTGCTTCACGGGTGTATCCGCGCCTCGCATTGGCCTCCGGCCTCACTGGCGCTGACGTGACGCGTGATGCGGAACGCGCGGCTGCCTACGATGCCGACCCGCTTGGCTTTCCGACGGCCAAGGCGAGGTGGTTCTTCGAAACGCTTGCGGCGCAAGAGCACGTGATTGCGCAAGCACCGCGCTTCAAGCTGCCTCTGTATGTATCGTTCGGCACGGTCGACAAGGTGGCGCAAATCGCGGACGCGAAACGCTTCTTCGACGGTGCGGGCAGCAGCGACAAAACGTGGGACGAGCGCCGCGGCGCGTACCACGAACCGCTGAGCGATCCCGATTGGGCCGACGTGGCGGACGCAATGAGCCAGTGGATTCTCGCGCGGGTGTGATGTTGAGATGTTGAGTGGGGTCCGAGCCGCGGCCGTCAGCCCAGAGTGTCCGCCTCAAAGCGCCGCCAGTCGCGTGGCGCAACCATGACAACCTGCTGAACCACACCCAAAATCAGCAGGTCAGCATCGCCTGTGACAATCGCCACTGCGCCGACCTCGATCGCCAC
This sequence comes from Nannocystis exedens, assembly GCA_945865595.1. Lineage (GTDB taxonomy): Bacteria > Myxococcota_A > Polyangia > Polyangiales > Polyangiaceae > JAHFDX01. Next base: position 5,832 of record CAMBEV010000154.1, read on the forward strand.
CGCTATCACCCGATCGTCGTCAGCGTCGCGCGACCACGTACCGATCACGACCGCGTCCGCGGCGACTGTACATTGGGCGCGCAGCCAGGCCAGCCGTTCAGCAACCAGCGCCGGCGGTGCGCGAAACTTGTCTGTCAGCACCCGTTCAACTTCGCGCAAAACGCATTCGGCCAGCACGACTTCATGACTGCGCTGCAAATCGGCCAATAGTTCGCAGCAGAGGCCGCGGGTTGCCAATGCCGAGACGATGACATTGGCGTCGACGACAACCTTCAAGAAATCGACCGAAATACATCTTCGTCGGTTACGAATCCGGCCGCTTCCGCATAGGGCATCAAAGCGGCGCGCGTCGCTTCCAGTTCGCGGCGAAAGAGCCAATCGCGCAGCGCTCTCTGGACGACTTCGCTGCGTGTGCAGCCATCGACGCGGCAGGCCGCCTCTAACTGGGCTGCCAAGGGTTCCGCAAGGCTAATGCTCAAATTTTGCCGCATTGCAAGCTCCTGTGAGACAGCGTACTACAGGCGAGGTTGGTTTGCAAGGCTCACCCCGACGACGGCACAGCGCCGAGCTCTGCTCGCAGGTGCGTGGCGTTCACCACGCGCAGCGTGACGTTGCCCCAGGACCACTCGTACGGCTCCCCAACGATGGGCGCGACGAGGTAGTTGCGACCCATCGGATGCAGCGCGCGCATGGCACGGAGGCCCGCCGGATCGAACGCGTCTGCGGTCCATTTGCACTCGAAAGCATCACACGCGCCACGGCCTCGCGGCACGACGAAATCGACCTCGCGTTGTTGCTTGTCGCGCCAAAATTGCACGGGAACGTCAGGGCTGACGGAACGCAGTGTGTCGAGAACCAGGTGCTCCCAGAGGAGGCCCCGCTCGGACGCATGCAGCTCGCTCCAGCCATGGGACCAGGCGACGAACCCGGTGTCGAAGCCGTACACTTTCGGCTGGTGGGTGAGCTCCGCGTTCCCGCCTCGATGGTACGGTCGAAGCACCGCTACGGCGTGCGTGATCTCGAGGACATCGAGGTAGGACGCCACGGTCGGTCGGCTCAGGCCCGTGATGCGCGCAAGGTTCGTCATCTCGGTCAAGCCGCTGCTGTTGCGCAACAACGTCTCGAGAAGGAGGAGAAACCCTCGGCGCTTCTCGACGCGAAACAGCTCCTGAACATCGCGCGCGTAGAATGAGTCCATCCACTCGGCATAGAAGTCGGCGGGCGGAGCGTCCGCAAGCAGGGCCGGTGGGAGCCCCCCATGCAACAGGCGCCGCTCGAGGCTCGTAACCTGAAAAGCGCGGAGCTCCTCGGCCAGAACAGGGAGCAGATGCACCACGCGTTTGCGCCCCGTCAGCGTATCGCGGAACTTCGCGGGGGCGGCCAGGGTCGAGCTGCCGGTCGCGACAACGCGGAGGTCCGGGCGTGTATAGGCGGCAATCTTGAGCACGCGGCTGGGGTCGGCAAGCTGATGAATCTCGTCAAACACCACGAGAGGCTGCTCGACGCCCGCCAAGAACCGCTCAGGATCACGGAGTCGCTCGGCGGTGCTCGGCAGGTCGCAGTTCAGGACCACCGCACCTGGGAGGGACTGAACCAGCGTCGTCTTCCCCGCACGCCGCACGCCGGTCAGCCAGACGATGGGCGCGCCACCGTGGGACGCCGCGACGAGCCCACGCCAAGCCGGCCGTGCGAACATGCAGCCCATATTAGCAAAAAGTTCGACTAAATGTAAAAAGCACCTGCCGTAGTCTCCCGGGCCACCGGCTTCCACTTCGTGCCCACCAGGTCGTCCGCTTCCTGGATGAAAGTCACCTCGTGAAGGCGCCCTAGCTGTGACGATGTGCCACTCTGCGCCAAGTGTGCGCTGGCGATCATACAAGCGGCCGGTGAACGGTGCGCTTCTCGAGTGCTTGCGGGTGGACCGTCGTTTGCTCTTAGCGTTCGCCATGCACACACATTTGAGTAAGCTCCGAGTTCTCCTCGTCGCCGCAGCGCTCGCCTTCGGGCTCGCGCCTAGGCGTGCGCATGCGTGCGTAAGCGGCCGGGCCGAGTGCGCCGGCAAGCAAGAAGGTCAGGCCTGTGCTGACTACCCATCGAATACGACCGTGATCGGTTACTGTGGCGTGACGACTGTGTCGTGCGGATGTCCGATCATGAGCTGCATCGGCACCCCGGTCTGTGATGGTTCGGAGCATGCTAAGGCGGCGATCTCCGCGTGCGATCCGTCCGCTGAAGACAGTGACTCGGGGACGAGCATCGACATCGACGGGGGGAAGGACGCGTCGTTAGCAGGCGAGGGTCGCGCCTGCGA
>CAMBEV010000155.1 GCA_945865595.1 Nannocystis exedens
CACCAACTCTTCCGTAGCCAATCGAGACCGGGTCTGCTATCGGTCCGGTCCCTCAAGAAGGCTGATAAGAACAATGACGGACACTCCTCCAAACGCTCCAATCGCCGCTGTAAGCGCAACAGCATCCGAAGCAGTCCAGTGCAAACCCCTCGAAGTGCTCGTGAGCGATCGCGGCATTGAGCGCGCCATCAAGATGCTCAAGCGAAAGCTCGCATCCGAAGGCGTGCTCCGCGAGTTGAAGATGCGTCGTCACTACATGAAGCCGAGCGTCAAGAAGCGCAAGAAGCAAAACGAGGCCGCCAAGCGTCGCAGCAAGCGCGCAAAGCGTGACCGCGAGCCCATGCCGGCCGCCGGTGCTGCTGGCGCGGGTGGACCAGGCGGCCCGGGCGGCGCAGGCGGACCCATGGACCGACCAGGGCGTTATTGACGTTGGTGCGCACGTTGCGCGTGGGTGTGTCGGACTACAACACGCAGAGCACCGCGTTGCTTTAGCAGCGTGGGTCGGCGGTGCGCTTGGGTGTGTCGGACTACAACACGCAGAGCACCACGTTCCTTTAGCAGCGTGGGTCGACCGTCGAAGTTCGGCATTAAGCATACGGGCCCGTTTGCGCGGGCCTTTTGCTTTCCATGAAACGGTGGCGGTGATAGTGTCGGAGGCCATGTCCTCTCGAGGCGCGGATCGGGCACCGCTCATTCTTCCCCCATCGCCCACCGTTGATGCGGTCGCTCTTGAAGAGAGAGCGGCAGCTCTCGCGAAGCGTTCGATCAAGAAGGCGACGAAAATCGCGGGTTTGCGGCTGGCGATTCGCATGATGGATCTCACGACGCTCGAGGGTAAAGACACCCCGGGGAAGGTGCGCGCGCTGTGCAGTAAGGCGATGCGGCCGCTCGATTCCGACCCCACGATTGGGCCTTGCGCGGCCATTTGCGTGTATCCCAATTTCGTTTCTGTCGCGAAGGCGGCATTGGCGGGGTCGCAAGTTCTCGTTGCGAGCGTCGCAACAGCGTTTCCTAGTGGGCAATCGCCGCTCTCGATCAAGCTCGACGACGTGCGCCGTGCCGTCGAGTTCGGCGCTGACGAAATCGACATGGTGATCGATCGTGGAGCGATGCTCGCCGGCGAAACCGCGAAGGTCTTCGATGAAATCGCCGCAACGAAAGAGGCGTGCGGTCAGGCGCATCTCAAGGTGATTCTCGAGACTGGCGAGCTCGGTAGCTACGACGTCATTCGTCGCGCGAGCGATCTCGCGATGCTCGCGGGGGCAGACTTCATCAAAACGTCAACGGGCAAGATTCAGCCGGCCGCAACACCGCCCGTCACGCTGCTCATGCTCGAGGCGATTCGCGACTACTACTACGCGACCGGGCGAAAGATCGGCATGAAGCCGGCGGGCGGCGTGCGTACGGCAAAGCAGGCTCTGCACTACTTGGTTATTGTTAAAGAGACGCTCGGTGATGACTGGCTCGCTCCGAGCTTGTTCCGCTTTGGTGCGAGCGCTCTGCTGAACGACGTGCTCATGCAGCTCGAAAAGGAGCGCACGGGTGCTTACCAAGCCTCAGACGACTTCTCAAAGGATTGACGGCCGCATGGGAAAGCTCTCCAAAATCGAAAAAAAGCGCGAGCACGAAAAGCCCGCGATCGTCTTTGGCAATCAGTGGGACTACGCCCCTGCGCCCGAGGCGACCGATTTTTTCAAAATTGGTAAACGGTATGAACTGTTTATCGGTGGCAAGTGGCAAAAGCCACGGAGTAAATCGTACTTCACGACCATCAGTCCGAGCAGCGAGGCTGTGCTGGCCGAAATCGCTGAGGCGGATGACAGCGACGTCGACGCTGCCGTGATGGCTGCGCGACACGCGTACGATCGCTACTGGTCGCGTCTACTGCCGAGCGATCGTTCGAAGTACCTCTTTCGCATCGCGCGGGCCCTGCAAGAGAAGGCGCGGCAGTTTGCGGTCGTCGAATCGATGGATGGCGGAAAGCCGATCAAAGAATCGCGCGATGTCGACCTCCCACTGGCGATAGCCCACTTTTTTTATCACGCGGGATGGGCCGACAAGCTCGATCTCGCATTTCAAGGCCGTGCCGTGCGGCCGCTCGGCGTCGCGGCTCAAATCATCCCCTGGAACTTCCCGCTCTTGATGGCGGCGTGGAAAATCGCGCCCGCGCTTGCTTGCGGCAACACCGTGGTGTTGAAGCCTGCTGAGACCACACCGCTCACGGCGTTGATGCTCGCGGAGCTGATTGAAGAGTGTGACCTGCCGCCCGGCGTGGTGAACATCGTGACCGGTGCTGGCAAGACCGGCGCGGCACTCGTCAACCATCCTGACGTTAACAAAGTTGCCTTCACGGGCAGCACCGAGGTGGGCAAGCGCATCCAGCGCGCGGTGGCAGGTACGAGCAAGCGACTCACGCTCGAGCTCGGTGGCAAGGCGGCCAATATTGTCTTCGCGGATGCACCGCTCGATCAGGCCGTCGAAGGCATCATTGGCGGCATCTTCTTCAATCAAGGGCACGTGTGCTGTGCGGGTTCGCGCCTTCTCGTCGAAGAGAGCATCGCGCCTCTACTGCTTCGTAAGCTCCGCGACCGCATGGCCACGCTTCGCGTAGGCGATCCGCTCGACAAGAACACCGACGTTGGGGCGATCAACTCGCAAATGCAACTCGACAAGATACGAGAACTGGTCGCCGCCGGTGAGCGCGAGGGCGCCGAGCGCTTCTCGGTCTCGTGCCCCTTGCCTAAGAAGGGATTCTGGTTCCCACCGACAGTCTTCACGAACGTGAGCCTCTCGTCTCGCATCGCGCGCGAAGAGATTTTTGGCCCCGTGCTTTCAACGCTCACCTTCCGCACTCCCGACGAGGCAATCGAGAAAGCCAACAACAGTGTCTACGGCTTGTCGGCCGGCGTTTGGACGGACAAGGGCTCCAAGATTTTTCACATGGCAAGCAAACTCAGGGCTGGCGTTGTGTGGGCAAACACCTTTAACAAGTTCGATCCAACGTCGCCTTTCGGTGGCTACAAAGAGAGCGGCTTTGGTCGCGAAGGCGGCCGTCAGGGTCTCTCGGCTTACGTGGAGGTCGTCTGATGGCGAGGTCGAAAGTCGTAAAGAAAGTTGCCAAACAAGCCGAGGCAAAGCTCAAGCAAGCAGACGCTGCATTCGTCCGGGTGAAGGTGGCGGCGGAGGTCGAGCAGTCTTTGAGCACGAGCCGAACGATCGAGCGCGTAACCGTCAACAAGGCTTACAAAATGTACATTGGTGGCGCATTCGTGCGCAGCGAGTCGGGACGTTCGTTCCGCGTGAAAGGTCCGAAGTCGACCGACCCCGAAGTGGTCAACATGCCCCGTGGATCGCGCAAAGACATTCGTGACGCCGTGCTTGTCGCGAAGAACGCGCAGGCGAGTTGGGCCGCGCGCACGCCATTTAACCGCGGGCAGATTCTCTATCGCCTTGCTGAGATGATGGAGTCGCGACGCTCAGAGCTCGCGATGTCGCTCGGACGTGAAGGCCGTGAAGGCCGTGAAGGCCGTGAAGGCCGCGAAGGGCAGGGCGCTGCCGACGCTGCGCGTGAGGTGCAGGTCGCGATCGATCGCTGTGTGTACTACTCGGGCATGTGCGACAAATTGTCCGCCTTGCTTGCCTCGCACAACCCGGTTTCGGGGCCTCACTTTGGCTTCACCTTGCCAGAGTCGCTCGGCGTGGTCGGCATTGTGAGTCCAACGTCGCCCTCGCTTTTGGGGCTCGTGTCGGCGGTCGTCCCCGTGATCACGGGGGGGAATACGGTGGTCGCGATCGTCGCGAGCGGCGATCCGCGGACCGCGGCCATTTGGACCGAGTGCCTCGCCACGAGCGACCTTCCCGGTGGTGTTGTCAACGTTATTTACGGTCAAGCAGATGAACTGTTGCCTCACATGGCCAAGCACCGCGAAGTTTCAGGTCTCAGCTTGTGGGGCGACCTTGGTGCGTTGGGGGTCCAAGCTGAGATCGATGGTGCCGACAGCGTGAAACGCGTGCGTCGCTACGGGGATGCCGATCGCTCGCTGATTGCGACTGAGGACGGCGCGCGCGGGCTCGGGTACGTAGAGCCGTTTCTGGAGTTCAAGACCGTTTGGCATCCCATGGGTATGTGACGACAGCGTCCGCGAACTCAGGCATCATGGCCGTCCGCGCAGTGCGTCGCGTGTGAAGTGCGTTTGTTCTATTCGTTGGGAGGCTTTTATGAATCATAGGCATTGGTTGTCGTTGCCGTTGCTCGTCTGCGGGCTCGCGGCGCCTGCAATGGTCAACTGTGGCGCTCTTGGAACACTCGGTGGCTTGGCAGGAGCCCCCTCGTGCCCCGACGGCATCGAGAACGTCGCTTCATTCGACTGGGCGGGTCAGTTTCAGATCGACGCTGACGTTGCGTCGAAGATCAAGGGAGGACTCCTTGCAGCGAGCGAGCTCAAGTCGTTTGCGGACGATGTCGAGAAGGATCTGAAGGCGGCTTGCGCGGGCATCGCTTCCGATCTCGGCGCCGGCGTTGAATTCGCGTCTGCCGAAGATGCCTGCAAGGCGGCGGCGAAGGCGATCACCGACACGAAAGAGAAGCTCGGCGCCAAGGCGACCGTTGCGCTCAACTTCCAACTTCCCGAGTGCAACGCTTCGGTGAAGGCCATGGCCGATTGCTCAGGTCGCTGCGACGCGAAGATCAAGCCGGGCGAAGTTCAAATCAAGTGCGAAGGCGGCGAGCTTTCAGGCAAGTGCGGCGGCGAGTGCAAGGGCACGTGTAACGCAAGCGCTGCCGCGTCGTGCGAGGGCACCTGCTCAGGAAGCTGCGACGTTGACGTCAAGGGTAAGTGCGCCGGCACTTGTGACGGCAAGTGCGACGGTAAGGCCTCGTCCGGTGGCACATGCAAGGGGAAGTGCGCTGGGACTTGCACCGCTACGCTCGAAAAGGCTGAGTGTAAGGGCAAATGCAACGGCAAGTGTGACATTAAGGGTTCGGCCAAGTGCGAAGGCACCTGCTCCGGCTCGTGCAGCGTGGCCTTCGAAGCCCCGCGCTGCAGTGGCAAGGTTGAACCGCCTGAGATGCAAGCCGAGTGCAAGGCAAGCTGCGGAGCGTCAGCCGAACTTCGTGCAGAGTGCACCGATCCAAAAATCACGTATCAGATCACCGGTGCAACCGACACGGAAGCCGCAAAGAAGTTGCAAGCGACCGTCGAGAAGAACATTCCGGTGATCATCAAGCTTGCGGTCGGCCTCAAGGATCGTGTTCTCGGCGCAGTCAAGAACGTCAAAGCGGTTATCGAAGGCGGCATCTCGGCAGGTGAGTCGATCGCAGGTCAAATGGGCGGCGACATGAAGGCCAAGGCACGCGGCGCCGCGCTCGCCGGTTGCATGACTCCGCTGAAGGGCGCGATCGATGCGGCGACGAAACTCGAAGTCAGCGTCAACGTGTCCGTGCAAGTGCAAGGAAGCGTTTCGGCCGGCACGAAGTAGTCAGGAAGGTCATGCTCCTGCCCCACGGGCGGCGGCTCGACGAACGCTCAAGGCGATGCTCGGTGTCCAAGCGACCGAGAGGCTCAACGACGCGGCGTGGCCGCGCGGCTTCGTTACTTGATCGTGGGCTGTGCGCTCGTGGGCTCGCGAAGGGGCAGCTTGCCGTGACGCGTGCGAAACGCGTTCACCTCGCGAAGGATCTTGGGGCGTCGAAGTAGCCACCGGAGCAGCCGCGCCCGACCCGGGAGGTCGCAGGAGACCACGCCGACGAAAATGAGCAGGATCCCCGGGCCAGGGAGGAACAACAGAAAACTGCCGAGCACCATGAGCGAGATGCCAAAGAGGGTCCTGCCAACGCTCGGGCTCCGAGCCGCTGCATCCGCGCAAAGAGCGTCAGCGGGCAGGTGAAGAACCGCGCGTCGTGCCAGAAGCCATGCCAGCATTGCGGATGCGGCGGAGAGGGCAGCAACAGCCTCAACGGTCGCGCGATCAAAGCGCATTCACGATCCTTCCTGAGGGCGACAGCGCCCGAGCGCGCGTTCTACGGTCCGCGTCGGGTGCCGGCGCGATTCTCGCATCTCTCGAGCCCCATGGTCGATCTCAAATGCGCGCGCGCCCGCATGGTTGATCTGCACTTGGCACGGCGCGGGATCACCGACCCACGTGTTCTCGATGCGTTCCGCAGTGTACCACGGGAGGCGTTCGTTTCCGAGAAGCTCAAGGCGTTCGCGTACGACGACGTGCCCCTTCCCCTAAGTGAAGGACAGACGATCTCTCAGCCGTACATCGTCGCGTATACTGTCCAGGCCCTTCGCCTCCAGGGTGAAGAGCGCGTCCTTGAGGTGGGGACGGGTTCTGGGTACGCGGCCGCGATCCTCAGCCGGCTCGCGAAGGAAGTTTACACAATTGAACGCATCGCGTCGCTGGCAGGTTCCGCACGAGATCGCCTCGCGCGCTTGGGGTTTACAAACGTCTTCGTCAGCTGTGGGGACGGCTCGCTTGGCTGGCTGGAACATGCTCCGTATGGCGCGATTGTGGTGTCGGCAGGAGGCCCGGGGGTGCCTCCTGCGCTCTTGGCCCAGCTGGCACTCGAGGGGCGGCTCGTGATCCCCATCGGCCCCGACGAATCGTCGCAGGACCTGGTAACCATCACGCGCGAGAGCGAGGCGAAGGTTCGTGAGGAACGCCTCACCGGCGTTCGCTTCGTGCCGCTCATCGGCCAACAGGGGTGGTTGGACGTGTCTTGCTTAACGGGCCCTTAAGAGCGAGCGCCTCCGCCGTTACCACGGACTCGGCTCGCGCGCGCTTGGGCCTTCCGGAAACGCGACGCCGGCGAGCCCTTGCGGAGCGCATCCGTCAGAGTCAACCCCGAGTCGGCTTTCGCGCGGTTGGCGCTCTTGCGACTCGACTTGCGAGAGGGTCGTTGTCCTGACGCTGTGTGTTCGAGCGCATAGGTCGCCTTTCTTGCGGCGTGCGGCTTTGCGCGCGAGCGGTTCTTCGGCGCGACGCCCGGTTTCGATCGCTTCGCCCTCGTCTTATTCGCGCCACCGCGGCGCTGTTCTTCGGCATGGTGTTGCTCGGAGCGTGTCGCCATGATTCCTCCTGACTCATGCGACTCCGACGCAATATTGGTGCCCGTGAGTCTCGGTGCCCACAGAACAAGCTCATCAAAGTGGAACGTTCATTGCTCTCCGCTTCCACGCCGTACGGCGACAAGGAGAATCATCATGGGACAAATGATCAAGGAGAGCGATTTACAGATTCAGCGCGAAGTACTCGACGAGCTGGGATGGGACACGCAGTGAAAAACCTGATCACCGTGGAACCGTCGTCGCCACGAGTTGCACCGCAAATCGTACGCAGCGCGATCGAGCACGCGCTCGAACGGCACGCCGCGCACGCGGCCAAACATGTGCAGGTCGCGGTCGCGGTCGGCAAGGTGATTCTGAGCGGCGAAGTTCCGTCATGGGCCGAGCTTCACGCCGTCGAGGGAGCCGTGCGAGGCACGCCAGGGGTGTCGAAGATCGATAACCAGTTGCGTATTCAGTCGTAGGGTCAACAACGCGCAAAAGGGCCCCGTGCGCTCGGTGCGCGAGGCATTGCGCCACACCGGGGCCCTACACAAGTTACCGCGAACACGGAAAGCGAGGACCCCATGCTGGTCGGCAAACACTGCACACGCAATGTCATCACGATTCGAAAGCCCGAGAGCGTCGTCGAGGCCGCGCGGCGCATGCGCCAGTATCATGTCGGCGATCTCGTTGTGGTGGAGGGAGAGCGCGATATCCCGATCGGCGTTCTTACTGATCGAGACCTTGTCGTCAGCGTTCTGGCGAACGATGTCGAGCACCTGACGAAGCTCGACGTCGGCGACGTCTTGACGCACGAAGTCATGGTGGCGCGTGAGGACGAGGACGTGAGCGATGTCCTGTACCGCATGCAGAAGCGGGGCGTGCGGCGCGTGCCCGTCGTCGACCGAGCAGGGGCACTCACCGGGATTTTCACGCTGGACGACGTTTTGGGCCTCCTCGCGGACGATATGGCGAGTGTTTTCGCACTCGTGAAGCGTCAGCGGCAGCGCGAGGCCGAGCGGCGGGCCTGACCGGGTCTGATTCGACAATTACGTCGTGTGCGGGTACGATCGCCGGCCTGATG
>CAMBEV010000156.1 GCA_945865595.1 Nannocystis exedens
CAGTGCTGGCGAAGAGTTGCATCGCCAGGTGCTCGAGGTCCTTCAGCAGTCACGCGATGGCCGAAGCGCGGGCGTGGTCGACGAGGCCCAAGCGCTCGTGACGATCGACGCTCAAGAAGAGGAACTTTTGGCTTGCCGAGGCACGCTTGAGGCTGCACGCAAAGGGCTGTGGCTTACGTCCCCCACGCCGCAATCTTCTCTTGCCCAAGGGCCTGCAGCGACAGGTACCGAAACCAAAAACGTTTCCAAGCTTTGACGATGGCAGGACCCACCGCGTCCGTTCGAAGCGCGAAGTCTGTGATCCGCGTGATCGTAAAACGCAGCGCAGCGAGTGAGCCCTCCGTCAACATCGCGGCGCGTTCGCGATCGTTCAGTGGGCGAACCTCGGTGTATCCGCGCACCAATTCGCTCGCGAGCACTTCGTCAAGAACATTGCCGGTGCACCACGCGAGGATGGTCACCATCAGATCGAAGACAAATGGACCGCGTGAGGCGCTCTCGAAATCGAGCAGTGCCGCGATTTCGTTCTGATCGCTCCAGAGCACATTGTCGCGAAAGAGATCGCCGTGCGTAAGGCCGATCACCAAGCCGCTGTCGCGCGCAGCGACCACGAGCTCGAGCGATCTTCGCAAGCCCGGGACTTCGCTCACGAAACGAACATCGTTGGCACGTTCGATCCGATCGATGCGATCGAACAGGTCCTCCGGACGAAAGCGCCCTTCACCGATCACGCCCTCTGGCGCGAACTCTCCGGCACTGTGAACTCGTGCAAGGGCGCCGCCCACGGCCCTCACCTCATGCGTTGTCACGGTCGCCTGGCAGCGTATGGTGCCGGCAATCCACGGGAACACCGCCGCGGGTTTGCCCGAAACGGTCACCAGCGACTCGCCGGACGAGGTGAGAAGCGGCGCAGGCGTCGCAACTCCTATTTGGGAAAGGTACTTGACTAGGCCAACATCGCGCCTCGCGCCGTCCACCGACTGTTCCTCGTACAGGCGCATGAAGAACACTCCGCGCGAAGTGTTGATTCGAAAGTTCGAATTGACGCTTCCCGCAGCGAGCCCCTCGATCGAAGAGAGCGTGCCAAAATCGAACTTGGTCGCAAGTGCGCGCGCATCGGCATCTGAAACGGGAGTAAGGACAGCCACCTGAGCACGATCGCGACAACCCGACCGGTTGACAAGAAGAAGCGTCAAAGAAGTTAAGCTACTTTCCGACTAGCTCTCGGGGGCCAAAAAAACAGGGGCTCGTGCCGTGGCTACCCGTCCACAATAAGGTGGACGGCGTCGCGAACGAGGTGCTAATGCCGCACGTTGGCTGGGCTCTCAGGGTATCGGGCTTTTTTCACGCCGACCCTTTCACGGCCCGCTCGAGGACAATCGAACATGGCCAAGGCAAAGAAAGACACCAAGGCGAAGGCACCTGCAAAGGGCGCAGCCAAAGACAGCAAGAGCAGCGCCAAAGATGCAAAGGGCGGCAAGGCCAAGGCCGGCGCCAAGGCCGGCGCCAAGGCCGGCGCCAAGGGCGCCGACGCGAAGGGCGTTGACCCAAAGGCGGCAGCTGCTGCAGCCGACGCGTCAAAGCGCAAACTCGGCCTTCGTGGTGCCGCTCCGTGGGCTGCTCGCCATGCGGCGAAGCACGCCGCCGAGGCGCGTGCCCGGGCTGCAGAGCCACCGTTGCCTGGCAGCGCGCGCGCCACGATTCGCATCCCGGTCGGCGCCGAAGACATCAAGAAGAAGATCGGTGACCTTCACAACGCACTCAGCCAGATCAAGGGCCTAAAGAAAAACGTCGGCCGCTCCTTCTACGACATTGGCTCGATTCTGAAGGATATCCGCGAGCGCCGCCTGTACGAGGCGAAGGGCTACGGCACCTTCGAAGCCTTCCTCGAACGCGAGATCGACCTCGGCAAGGCCATGGGCATCCGCCTCATTCGCGTGGTCACGACCTTCCTAAAAGACGCCGCGCAAGAGTACGGCCTCGACAAGGTCATGCTCGCCATGACCGCACTCGATGCAGGCCTCGAAGGCGCGCCCTCGCCAGACGGACGCCCTTCGCAAGGACGCATTCCACCGGCGCCGATTTCAACGGCTTCGTTGCCCATGAAACCGCCGGGACGGGTGTGATTGAGTCGGCACCCGCGGTACGCGTGGGTGTGCCGGACTTCAACAAGCGGTGAACCGCGTGGTTCGGCCTGCGACGTGGCCTTGTGTGCCGGACTTCAACACGCGGGCAACCGCGTGGTTCGACCTCGGCGTTGGCACCTTCTACAAGATCAAGCGCGTCGAGGTATAGGCTTTTCGCCTGACTATCGCGGGCTTCCGACCTTTGGCGTCGTCAGTGCAGGCATGCCACGACGGTCGGCGTAGGGCTGCACATATCGAATCTTCGCATCGAGCGCCGCGGCGAACTCGGGCGAACAAGGCTTTGCACGCAGCGACTTTAGATCACGGAGAATCCATTCGGCTGCTCCAACAGCTCTGGGTGCTAGGCGGCGTAAAGTGCACGCGTGGGCTCAACCGACATTCCATGGAGCCTTTTGCTCAAGCGGGTATGCGTGATACACTGGAAGTTGTAAATCCCAACCATAGGTGGAAAGCCCATGTCTGCAGCCACAACCCTGAGCGTCAAAGTGTCCGGGGCATTCGCCAAGAAATACAGGGCATTCTGCGAAGCAAATTGTCTTCAGCTCGGCAAGTTCACCGAACATGCGCTGAGCGAACTGATGGAGGACTACTACTTCGGGGTGAAGGCGCAGCGAGTCTTGTCGACCTCATCCGGACTGGTTACCAACCACCGCCGCCTCCCTAAGTCGGCGAGGTAGCTTTGGTCATCAAGTATATGCACGAGTTTCTCATAGAATTTGAGGCGCTCGAATCGCGCATTCAGAAACAACTGCGCAAAAGACTCGATGAAATGCACCGCTCGTCGCTCGATGGGTTTCCACACGAGGCTCTGCAGGGCAAGCAGTTTGAAGGGCTGTACAAATTTCGCGCTGGCGACTGGCGCATGATCTACCGAATCATCGGGAAGGAGGTCGTGTTCGTTACGCTTGGGCACCGATCGGACGTCTACCGTTGACCTCTCGGCGACCGATTCTTGCTCGTGGCGTTAGCCAAGGCATGGGTGCCGGAAGAGGGAGTCGCTCCGAAGTGCACAGAGTCCACACCGTGGACGGAGTGCACTGAGGACAGACGACCGATTCGTGCTCTTGGCCTTGCCAAGACATGGGTGCCGGAAGAGGGAGTCGAACCCCCGACCTAGCGCGTATGAAACGCCCGCTCTCACCAACTGAGCTACTCCGGCGGTCAGGAGCGGCGGAGTATTGTCGGACCGATTGGTTCTGGCAAGCACTAATGAACGATCGGATTCGAAGCCAAGAACGGCGCCCGAATACGTAGGGTCGAACGGCCAAGCTCGCCAGGAATTGGAGCAAACGGGCCTGCTCGACGAATAGCCTCAGCACAGTTGCGATCGAATTCGTCGATGCCGCTCGGCCGTGAAGGCGGCCAGTGCACGGTAACCTGTCCGCCGGCGGAAACCGTAAACTCTAAAGTGACCTGTCCTTGTTTCATTTCGAGCGCGGCGCTCTTCGGAAACGCATTCGCCCACAGCGGGTGAATCTTGCCGTAGATGCCACGGAAATATCCGGTGAGCCGAGGGTCGCGGGAATGGATGTCGAAAACGCTGCCGTCCCCTGGACCAAGAGCGCGACTGAATGTGCCTTCGCCGCTGCTACCGCCGGATCCTGGTGCGCCACCGCCGCCGCTTCCACCGCGTCCCTGCCCTGCCGCCCCTCCAAAAGCGCTTGCGTGGATGATGCTCTGCATGTCGGCCGCGACTTGTTGGCTCGTATCCACATTGTCGAATGGACGGCCTTGCTCGGGAGCGGGAATCGCTGGCGCCCCTTTCGTAACGAGCGGCCGTCCCGTTGCCACGGGTGCCGACACGCGATGGTCGGTGCCAGGCGCGGCATTGCGAAGGCCAAGACCGGCCTCCGCGCGTGCGGTGCCAAGTTGCTCGGCACCTTCGATACGCGCCGCCATGTCGATGCCGTTAGGAACAGAGGGACCACCAGGTTGACCCCCGACTCGCTCCGCAGGGCGCGACGCGATCACGCCTTGGCTGGGCATGCCATTCGACACGGGGCGCCGCTCTTGAATTGTACCTGGACCAGTTGCAATAAACGTGAGGTCCATCGGACTTGTCGTCGCGCGCCAGTCTTCCCACGACACACGCGTTTTTGCGACCTTCATGCGCTGCACTTGCTCGTTGTCGAGGTGACTACGAATGTCGCGCGACCGACTAAGGCGATCGTCGCGGTCGGCATAATTCATCGCTCGCTGATCACTTTTCAGATCGCCGCCACGACCTTGCCGTTTGGCATCGACGTGAGCCACCGTGGCTCCACCGAATGCCCTTGGAGGCGTCGCCTGCGGCACGGTGGTGGGCTCCCCCACAACGCTTGCTTCGGAGACCGCGGGGAGGTCGATGGAGATTGCGATGGTTCGCGCATCGCTCGGTACGAACTGGCCGAGTGGTGGTGGAGCGCCCATGGAAGCGGCCACCAGGTACGCGCCAACACCAGCGAAACCCACGCCGTGCGTTGCGACCGAAAGGCCCCACGCCCACAAAGGGAAGACTGCCCGCGTGACAAGGATGCGATCCACCTACCTCGAGTGTAGCGAAATGCTGGCCATTCTCACGAGAGGGCTGTCGCAAAGGTACGCCCGAGTAGGCGCTCTGCATTCGTTGTCGTAGCGAATGCGAGTGCCTCGACGGTGATGCCGCGAAGCTCTGCCACGCGCTTTGCGGTGTGAACCACCATGGCGGGCTCGCACGGTTTGCCGCGAAAGGGAATCGGCGCGAGGTAGGGACTGTCGGTCTCGACGAGAATGCGGTCGAGCGGCGCGGTGGCTGCAACCTCGTGAATACTCACAGCGTTCTTGAAGGTCACAATTCCCGAAAACGAGATGTAGAAGCCAAGATCGAGGGCCCTCGTCGCGAACGCCCGGTCTTCGCTGAAGCAGTGAATGATGCCACCTGTGTCGCGCGCGCCTTCGCTCTCAAGCATGTCCAGCGTGTCACTCGCAGCACTACGCGTGTGAACGACAAGTGGCTTGCCTATCTGTTTCGCGATGGCAATCGCGCGCGCGAAAACGTCGCGTTGCACGTCGCGCGGAGAGTTGTCGTAGTGGTAGTCGAGCCCCGCCTCACCGATCGCAGAGACCTCAGGAGCGCGTCCAAGCGTGTTCAATTCGCTCTCAGCATCAGCGTCGAACGTGCTCGCGTCGTGCGGGTGAATACCGACCGCGGCGGTTACGAACGAAGGGTACGTCTGGGCAATCGCGATCGCGTCGCGTGCATGTTGCATCGTCTTGCCAACACCAATCACCATGAAGCCCCCAACGCCAGCCGCGAGAGCGCGATCGATTGGCCCCTGTGGACCGTCAGGGAAATAATGACCATCGAGGTGACAATGGGTATCGATCAGCCGCATCACGCGAACGTACCGCGGGATAGGATGGGAAGGCGATGCCCACGCTGACTGAAGCCCTGTTTCGTGCGGCCCTCACGCAAGGCGGCCTCTACGTGGGAGACGCGACGCTCGAGCCAAGCGCTTCGTTCATGGTGTTCTCGCAGACGCCACACGCGATGATCGACGCGGATGTGTGGGAACGAAAGACCGCGACGTTCTTTGCGATGCGCTTCGGGTTGGTCGTGCCGAAGACGTACGGCGACGAGCTTCCAACGAGCGATGCCGCGCTCGTTGTGATTGCGAATCGCGAAGGTCAAGGCGATTTACGAATGATTTACGGGCGACCTGCCGAGCCACGTGACCTCGTCCGCGCGCAGGAGGCCGAACGCCAAGGCGCCGTGGGAGGCGGCCTCGTTGAACTTGGCAAGCGCTGCCCGGGCGTTTGGCTCGTAGAGGCGAACGGCACGGACGATTCATCGGCACTCGCGATCGCCGCGATCATTGCCATGGTTCACCTTGGGCCTATCGTGCCGCCGTCGGGAGCTGAGCTATACGGGGTGCGCACGGCGCGCATGAAGCTTAGTGCGGCATCGAGTGGGTGAACGGGATTGGGCGGCCGCCTTGACGGTGCCCTACCGGGTGCCATCCTTTAAGGATGTGCACTGCGCGCGCGGACGTTGAGTGATGAGCGCCACGGGCAGCCTGGGGCGCTTTTTCTTTCGCACTCGCGTCTGGGTTCTCTCATCCGTCCTATTAGCCGTCGCCGTGTGGGCGCTGCTCGAGGTGCGCAGCCGCCGGGCGCGGCGCGACTGGGATCATACGGTGTCCGTGGCGGTGGTCATTTTACAGCTCGCGCCGTTGAATGAAACTGCGCTTCCCGCGCTCCGCAATCGAAGCCGAACCATGGAGACACGGCTGGCCTCGGAGCTCCAACGCTATCGACCTGGTGCGCCGAGTCCGTTCTCGCTGTCGCTGATCGGGCCCGTAGCGGTCACACAGCCGCCTCCCGAACTTGGTGGGGATGGCTTCGCGGAACGCGCGTTGCACGCCTACGCGCAATGGCGTTACCTGCGTGACATCAACGTGGTCGCAGGGGTCGATCCGAGTGCGTTCGACTCGCGGATCTACCTCACCGCGCGCCCTGCGACGGCGGCCGCACCCGCGCTAGTCGAAGGCGCTAGCGAAGATGGCGGGCGCGTCGGCACCGTTCAGGTGGACCTCGACGCCGCGATGGCTGACTTCGCACTCATCGTCGTCACGCATGAGTTGCTCCACACCCTCGGCGCTACCGACAAGTACGACGCAGCAGGCAAGGTCAAAGCCCCCGGTGGCCTGGCGGAACCCGACGCGAAGCCGCTCTACCCACAACGGTTCGTGGAAATCATGGCACGCAATCGTCCGTTGTCACTCACCGAGGAAAAGGCCCCTGACACGATAGCGGACGTGGCCGTTGGGCCGGCGACCGCGCGGGAGATCGGGTGGATTCGCTGAGCCGTCACAAATCCGCGAAGCGCTCAGCGAGAAGCGTCGTCACAGCATCGATCGCAGACCCGCGCTCATAACCAAAGCGGGAGACCATGCGCTCGATGGCCGCATCGGCCTCCTTGCGACGCTCAAAATCGAGGCCCGCTCCCTCTTCGCGATGCAGCACGACCATGTCGCGCGCGATGCGGGCGATGTCGGCCTTTCTGCCACCGAAGATGGAGTCCTTCATGCGCTTGATGAGATGAGGAAAGACGACGTGACCGTCAATCTTCTTTCCTGGATGGTCGAGTGCCCACGCGGCGATCGCGCTGATGGTGCCCTTGCGCCAATCGGACGGGTCGCCCTTCACGTCGAGAAGCTCTTCGACGTTCGTCATCGTCTTCTCGTCGGGCTCTTCGTAGTCTTGCGTGAGGCGATTGAAGAGGCGCTCCTTCTTGATCCAGGCGCTGACGTGCTGGATGTAGCGACCGAACAATTCGCCGTACCTATCTTCTTCGACGAGACCACTCGCCACGTACATCTCGCCTTCCCACAGGTCGAGCAGACGTTCGAAGATCTGTTTTCGAAAATTGCCGACGTCATGATAGCCGCCTGCGAGCGCGTCTTGCTGCAACCAATCGAACTCGTTTTTCCTCATGCACAGGGCTTCGATCACCTCAATCACGGCGAGCGGCGAAAGGCCCGAGTACGACGGCGACTGCGCTGCATCGAGAAGAACGACGCGCATTTCACGAGGGCTCGCACCCATGCGTCCTTCATAGATCGGGTAATTGTCACTCTCTTGGTACAAATCGCCGATCGCGCCCACGAGCAGCTTCTGTGTCTCCGTTTCAAATCGTTCAGGCGCTTTACCAAGCGCGTAGAGGTCTGCCTTCTCGATCGCCGTGAGGCCATTAATGGCCTGCCCGAGCGCGAGCGGGTATTTGTCGCCATTCGGCTTGCGCATGCGCGTGAGAACCGCGAAGAGCGACGCGATAAAGATCGCGTGTGGCGCGATGTGCTTTCGCACTTGAGGCGCCACGTTCGCTTCGTAGATGCGCTGCTCTTGCAGGTACGATCGTAAATAAGGTGTACGAATCAGCTCAAGTCGCCCGCGGAAGCTGGGGAACTCGGGGTGCTCGCGAAACGCATCGAGGTGAAGCTC
>CAMBEV010000157.1 GCA_945865595.1 Nannocystis exedens
GGTCCCAATGAACGCGTGCGCCTCGCCTTGTTCAACGACGTCACCGATCGCGGCTCGCCCATGATCGCCGCAGCAAGATCGTCAACGGACGCCCGAGTTTCCGAAAAGTCAAACGTCTTTACCAATTCACCGCGTCGCAAAATCACCGCCGACGAACCATAACGAACGACTTCATCGAGCTTGTGGCTCACCACAATCACCGATCGACCACGGGCCACTAAATCCTGAAGAACTTCGTAGAGCTTGTCCGCCTCTTGCGGCGTGAGGACGGCCGTCGGCTCATCGAGCACGATGACGCGTGCATCGCGATAAAGCGCGCGCGCGATCTCAAGCCGCTGCTTGTCGCCGACGTCAAGGGTTGCCACTCGCGCGTCGAGACCCACGCGCAACCCCACCTGGTCAACACTCTTGCCTACACTGAGCTTCGCCCCTTGCCAATCAAGCGTTCCGAAGCGCCGAGGCTCGTGCCCAAGCACCAGATTTTCGATCACGGAGAGCTCATCAATCAACGTGAAGTGTTGGGCCACCATCGCAACGCCACAAGCCATCGCCTCTCCCGGCGTGAACGCCTCGAGCGCCCTGCCCTCGATCGCGATAGCGCCGTGGTCAGGCCGGAGAAGGCCCGCTACGCACTTAAGTAACGTGCTCTTGCCAGCGCCATTTTCGCCGAGCACAAAGCTTAGAGCATGGTCAGGCAAATTGACGGTTACATTCCGGACGGCGGCCGTCCCCGCGAAGGACTTCGTGACGGAGCTGAACGCGATGGCGGCCACAAGCGTCGACGCTCAGCCGGCGATGCTGCGCACGCGCGACCGACCCATGTCTGCCGCAGCGGTTTGCGAGGCACGCGGCGCGTCTTCACGCGCGCCCTGTCCGAACCCCGCGTGCAACCTTGCGGTGCGTAGAATCATCTCGCATAGCGTTCCGTAATCGATGCCGGCACTCGCCGCGATCTTGGGAAGCAGAGAGGTCGCTGTCATGCCCGGAGCCGTGTTGACCTCAAGCACGTACTCGTTCTCGCCTTCGGTCACGAGGAGATCGACCCGGCAAGCGCCTGAACACTCAAGCGCATTGTAGGCCCTCAGCGCAAGATTCATCACGCCACCCGCCCGTGTCGCCTCGAGCCGTGGTGGACAGATCGTCTCGCTCAAGCCCGGCGTGTACTTTGCCGCGTAATCAAAGATGCCATTGTGCGACACAATCTCGATGCCGCCCAGCACGCGCCCATCGAGAATGCCGACGTGCACTTCCATCCCCTTAACGAAGCGCTCCACCAACACCCGCGCGCCCTGCGCGCCGTAATTGAGCCCGAGCTGAATGGCTCGCCGCAAGTCGCTGAGATCATCCGCGCGGGTCACACCGACACTCGAGCCTTCGTCCCGTGGCTTGACGATTACGGGAAAGCCGAAGCTCCCGTGCACAACCTCGAGCGCATCGAGGGTCTCCTCAGTCGCAACGTAGTACGGAGGCGTCGGTACATTGTGTAGCCGAAACAGTTCCTTTGACTTCAGCTTGTCCATAGAAAGCGCGGAGCCGAGTACGCCCGAGCCCGTATAGGGAATCTGCATCCATTCGAGAAGCCCCTGCACGCAACCGTCCTCGCCCCCGCGGCCATGCAGCGCGAGGAACGCTACGTCGATGCGCGCCTTCCGAAGCAGTTCGTCGACGGCGCTCTCGGAATCGATCACAACCTTGACGACCTCGTAGCCTCGGTCGCTGAGTGCCTGCGCAACGCCTTCGCCCGTGGACAGGGACACTTGGCGCTCTGCGCTCATGCCACCCATCAACACCCCGATGCGCTGTTTCATCGTCTCACTCCTTTGACAATGGCTCGACAAAGGCCACACCTCTGCGCTTATCAATTCGCGGTTTGGTAGGGCAACTTCTGGGGGGGCGTCAATCGATCTCGACGACGACGGCGGTGATGTTGTCTTTGCCACCGCGTGTATTCGCTAGCTCGATGAAGTTCGTAGCCGCTGTCTCTGCGCCGCGTGCAATCAACACATCAACGTCACCCGGCTTCAGGTAGCCGTGAAGGCCATCGCTACACAAAAGAAAGCGTTGCCCGGCCACAAGCTCCACGATCCCGGTATCGACCTGGACGTAGTCCCGACTGCCGACCGCGCGCGTGATCACATTCTTGTGCGGAGATTTTTTCGCCTCTTGCTCGGTGATCAGCCCGTGCTTGATTTGCCAGGCGACGAGCGTATGGTCCTCCGTAAGTTGGTCAACTAAGTTGCCCGTCACGCGGTAGATTCGGCTATCGCCGACCTGGGCCGTGATCGCGAAGTCGCCCAGTACGAGCAGCGCACTGATGGTCGTGCCCATTCCACTCTTCTTGCGGTCGAGCTCAGCGATGGAGAAAACCATGTAGGTTGCAGCTTGAACCGCACTTTCGAGCAGTCGAAGAGCGGCCCTGACATGCGCTTCAACGAGCGGAGCGCTGAGCGGCTTGAGTTCACCGAGCCCGCGCTTCACCATTGCGTAAATCGTGTCGACAGCTTCCCCGCTTGCCACCTCACCCGCGGCGTGTCCGCCCATGCCGTCGGCAACCACATAAAGCCCGAGGCGATCGTCGCAGAGAAACGCGTCCTCGTTCGAGGGACGTTTGCGTCCGAGATCGGAGATCCCGTGGCTCTTCCGGCGGAACAAACTCCGCGCCGGCTCAGGAATCGGTGATGAGCGCGACGCCATGTTGAGGTTGATTATATCGCTGCAAGTTGCGACGGCCGCTTAATTGTCAGCCCTGCTCGATCTGAAGCGCATATAAGGTCAGCGCCTATGCCTACCCCCGCATTTCTTGACAAGCTGAACGCAACAGCGTCTCCGAACGCGCGCCTGCGCTGGGTGTGTGACCATCCGTTCGGCCGCGATCGCGTGGCGCGATACGAGCTTGGCAACGGCCTCACGGTTCTCCTATTGGTCGACCGCTCGGCGCCGGTCGTGAGCTACGCCACTTGGTATCGCGTGGGCTCGCGGCACGAGAAGCCAGGGAAAACAGGGCTCGCGCACTTCTTTGAGCACCTCATGTTCAACGAGACCGAACACCTCGCGGCTGGCGAATTTGATCGCAAACTTGAAGAGAGTGGCGCCGAATCCAACGCCGCGACCTGGCTCGATTGGACGTACTACTACGAAGCGTTGCCATCTGAACGCGTCGGCCTTGCCATTCAGATCGAGGCCGATCGCATGGCACACCTTGTCTTGCGGCAGCCGCAGATCGACAGCGAGCGCGAGGTCGTCTCGAACGAACGGCGCATGCGCGTCGACGATGATCCGGACGGCACCGCCAACGAGATGCTCTACAAGCTCGCGTACACGACGCACTCGTACCATTGGCCGACCATTGGCTGGATGGAAGACATCGCGGCCTACCCGCCCGCCGATTGCGAGGCGTTCTATCGCGCGTACTACGCACCGAACAACGCAACCGTTGTCATCGTCGGCGACATCAAACCGCAAAGTGTTCTTGCAAAGTTACAACTGGCGTACGGAGAAATCCCGCCGTCGGTCGTGCCCGCGGAAGACATCGTGCCCGAGCCACCGCAGCTTGAGCCACGTACGCTCACGGTCCTCAAGCCCACGACCAACGAAAAGATTTTTGTCGGATACATGGGGCCATCGCTAGGCGATCACGATCACACCCCGCTCAACGTCCTCGCCGAAGTCATGTCCGGCGGGCGTGCTTCGCGCCTCTACACGACGCTTGTGACGGAACGAGAAGTCGCGAGTGAACCCCGCTGCTGGGCGGCGACATTCCGCGATCCCGGGATTTTTGAAATCACGGCCACCGCGCGTGAAGGCCACACCGCACGAGAGATCGAGCAATTGATCGTCAGCGAAATTGACAAATTGAGCAGTGAGCTCATCAGTGAAGAAGAGCTCGAGCGCGCGAAGGCCCGACTCGAACTGAACCAAGTCCAGTCCCTCGAAACCGCAAACGGAAAGGCCGAGCAAATCGGCTTCTATGAAACCGTTCTTGGCGACCCAAGCGCCGCCTTCGCCCGACTCGACGCGACACGGAAGGTCAAGCGAGAGGACATTCGACGCGTGGCGCGACGATACCTCGTCGAGCGCGCGCGCAACACCGTCTACCTGCTTCCAGAGGTGACCCATGCCTGAGTCGCACACACTCGACCGTGGTACGCTTCTGGTGGTCGAGTCCGCAGAGAACGTACCGCTCGTGTCGCTCGTCATCGCACTTCGCACCGGACCTGCGCACGACCCGCCCGGCCGTCTTGGCTTGGCTCGCATCGCCTTGCGAATGCTGCGACGTGGAACGACGCGTCACTCGTCGCAAGAGATCGACCGGCGCATTGATTTGCTCGGTGCGGAGCTCGGCGTGGATACGTCGTCAACATCGATCGCGATGCACGGCCAAGTGATCTCCCGCAACTTCGGCGCGTTCATCGACCTGCTAGCAGACCTGCTTGCCAACCCGAGCGTCGATCTCGCTGAACTCGAGCGTCTCAAGCGTGAAACGATCGCCGAGATTACCGAGTCGCTCGATAGCGATCGCTCGCTCGTGCAGCGCGCATTCTCGCGCGGGTTCTTCGGCGATCATCCTTACGGCCGGCCGGGAAACGGCACGCTCGCGACAGTCGCGAACATCACCCAAGAGGACGTGAAGCAGTACTACGCGACGCACCTTGTGCACGGCAACGTGATCATTGGCCTCTCGGGCGACGTCACTTCCGCCCAGGGCCTCGCGGCCGCACGCACGCTGTCCGACGCGTTGCGAACGGGGTCACCTCTTGGCGATCGCGTGGGAGATCCGCCGATGCCCAACGGACGAACAGTGTGGTTCGTCGACAAGCCAGAGCGCACACAATCGCAAATTGTGGTCGGCACACTTGGGACGTCGGCGCGCGATGCCGATCACCATGCGTTGGTCGTCGCAAATGCGATATTCGGAGGCACATTTACCTCGCGCCTCATGCGCGAAGTGCGAAGCAAGCGCGGTTGGTCGTACGGCGCAGGTGCGCGGCTAAGCCTCGAGCGATCCCGGCATGCGTTCGCGATGTCGACCGCTCCGGGGATGAACGACACGGGACCTTGCCTTGCGTTGATGCTGAACCTGTATGAGGCCTGGGTCGACAAAGGCGTCACGCCTCGAGAGACCCGCTTCATTCAGAAATACCTCGTGCGCTCGCAAGCGTTCGAGGAAGATACTGCTGCCAAGCGGTTACATTTGGCGGTCGACGTGGAGCTCTTGGGGTTGCCTGCGGACTATTATCGTAACTACAGAAGTGCCATTTCGGCGGTAACGCCCGATGCAGCCTCAGAAGCGGTCAAGAAGCGGCTGTCGACGGATCACCTGGTGATCGCGATTTCGGGCACCGCGAGCGATACCCTTGATGCGGTAAACCTCGCCGTCCCCAATCTGGCGGCCACGCACGTGCTTCCGTATGCCGCGCTGGGATAGGCGCTCAACCGTCAGTGCGTTGTCACGCCCGTTACAGCAATCGAAGGCAACGGCGCGCATAACGGAATGTCCGTCGTGGAGGCTCCCTGCTGAAAGTTGTAGGTGATGGAATCGTTGACGCGGCCGATATAGTTGAGCGAGCCACCGCCCGTGCCACCATTCGCGCTGAGTGTGACCGGCTTGAAGCTGTCGCCGAAGTAAGGCGACACACTGCCAAACGACGCGGTGATCGGGAAGGCCTGGTCTCCCGCGTTGGTCAGCTTGAACTCTTGCGAGACCGTGTCGCCCATCGGGGCACTGATGGTCATTGCCGTGGGTGTAACGGTCACAAGTGCGCCCGTTTGAGTCATCCTGATTTCGACGCCGGAGCCGCCACCCGGAAGATTGCCGAGGACGCCGAGCTTGTCTGCCGACTCACCGAATTGGGTCGTGCCGATCCAGACGGTGACCGTGGTCGACGAACCGGCGCTCAAGGTCACAGCGGTCGCAGCGGTCTCTGGCAAGCCCTTTTGGCCGAAGAGCCCGCCTATCGAAAACGCTGCGTAGAGGCCGGTGATATCGGCAGTGCCGGTATTCGACACCGTGAAGGTCTTCTCGCCCTGTGCACCGCAGTTCACTTTTCCGAAGTCGACGGGACTGCTCGAGAAAGACAGCACACCCGCGAGGCCAGTGCCCGACAAGGCAAATGAGGAAGGCACGTCGCTGCACATTGCCGAACCTGCCGCGGCGGAGATCGTCACGGTGCCCGACGCCGCACCGCTCGTCGCCGGCGTGTACGTAAACGTCGACGTTGCGCCGGTCGTGCTCACGGTTGCCGAAGTCGGTCCACTGAAGGCCGCCCCACTGGTCGCGAAGTCGAGTGTCGCGGTCGCATTTCCTGTGTTGGTGAATGCCACTGAAGACGTCGATGAGCCCGGCCAAGCGGTCGCGGCGAACGCCACTGTGCTGCCACTCGGCGAGCGGGCGAGAATGGCGCCGCGCGACGTCAGCGAGAGCGTAACGTTGTGTACGGTGTCGTCCGTGATGTCGGTCGTGATCGCCATCGTTCCGCCGTACGTGGTAATGGCGGCGACGCGTGAGGGAACCGCGGGAGGGGTGACTACCAGGCTGATCGACCCGTTTGCCGCGACCGTGAGGCCATTCGGTGACGCGTAGGCGTAACCTGTTGGCAACGTCACATTCGTCACTCTGTATGACGCATTTCCGTCATTGCGAACTGTCACCGTCTGGGTTGACGCTTGCGTTCCGCAGTTTGCAAAACCGCTCGTGCCAAAGGAGATCTGCGCGGGAGAGACGCTCGCGACGCCCTTCGTGCCCGTACCGGTGAACGAGAGCGCCGTAGGTAACGGCGCGCAGAGCACCCCTGTGGTCAGCGTGGGCGAAAGTGCGATCGTGCCCGTTTTTGCAGTCGTATCGGTCGGACGGAAGACGCTCGTGATCGCCGCGCTCGCCTGCCCTGCGACGGACGCCGTGCTTGGCGAAAGGCTTACCGTCGCATGACTCGATGCAAGCACCACGTTCGCCGAGAGGTTGCCATCGTTGACGACGCTGAACGACGCGCTCGACGTGCTGCCAAGTGGAACCTGGCCAAACGCAATGGTCGTGCTCGGCGAGAAGCGCAAGATCGCGCCCTGTGCGCTCTGCGACAGCGCGATTGCGTGCGCAGCGTCGCCTGGCACGTTGGTCGTGATGACCAACGAATCCGTGTAGTTGCCCGGCACAGCCGACGTCGATGGGATCGCCGCGGGGGTGACGACGAGCGCGTCGCTACCGCTCGCTGCGACCGACCCGCTTGCCTTGTTAAGTGTGTATGGCGACGAAGCACCCTTCGCGAGCGTCGCGGTCCATGTGTAACCTGCGTTACCCGGATTCTGCAGCGTGAGGGTTCGCGCGGTCGCGCTCGAGCCACAATTGGTTGCGCCGAAATCGAAGCTCTGTGCCGAAAGCGACACCTGGCCACTCGTGCCTGTGCCCGAAAGCGCGACCTCCGCGGGCATCGGTGCACAGAGCGCAACGCTCCCTGCCGCGACCTTGAGCGCACCTGTCACGGCTCCTGCAGTCGTGGGACTGAAACGCGCAGTCGCGCTCACCGAGCCTCCCGCCGCGATCGTCAAGGCGCCTGACGGAGACACCGAGAACCCTGTGCCCGATGCCGTAAGCGTCAGTGGGGCGGACACGTTGCCTGCGTTGGTGATCGCCACCGTGCCGCTCTGCGTTGTCGACACGGGCACCGAGTTGAATCCAAGCGTTGTCTTGCTCACCGTCACGATCGCCCCGCGCGCGGTCTGCGCGAAAGAGATGGCGTGGGGAGCATCACCGACGGCGTTCGTCTTCACGACCAGGCCGCCTGCGTAGAAATTCGCGGTCACGGGCGATGCGGCGGGCACAGCTTTTGGTGTAACCGTCAAGGTTGCTGACGATCCCGGAGCGACCGAACCCGCTAGAGGAGAGACCGTATAATATTTCGTTCCCGCAACATCGAGCGTTGCGTCGAACTTGAATGCGCCATTGCCGGTATTGGACACGGTGATAGTTTTCACGCCAGCTTGCGAGCCGCAGTCGACGTTGCCAAAGTCGAGCGACGCAGGCGT
>CAMBEV010000158.1 GCA_945865595.1 Nannocystis exedens
CGTTGTTGCGAAGAAAGCGTGGCCGACCACGTGCGACCGATCCTCAATGACAAAGAGGTCGTCCCGATGAAAACGTGCATTCTGCACAAAGTTGAGCCGTCTCGTAGCGACGGTGCGGCCGTCGGGAAAGGCGTTTTGGTGGATCGCAATCAATCGATCCAGATCCGCTTCCTGGGCTGGCCGAATTGAAAATGAGCTCATGTGGTCTCACTGGTTACATGCTGAAGGAACAGACGCAAATTAGGCCACGCTGATCGCAGTGTGATAGCGGCCGATGGTATGGCAGTGGAACAAAATCTCGACAAGTCTGACAATCACTCGGCTCGACTCGGCGGGGCAAAGGCCGACTTCGTCGGGACTCTTGGACGCAGGGTTGCAGAGTGCAGCGATCTTCTGCGCACGTTTGAGGCAGCCCCCGACAACGAGGGCGTCCGCGATAGGTTGAAGCGCAAGCTTGCGGCGCTGGAGGTTGGTGCTCGGTACCTGCGGTTCGAGCGGCTCGCGCGGTCGATTCAAGACGCGACGGCGGTGCTTCAGGCAGGGGAGCGGAGTCGGAAGGACTTTCAGGCTCTCGCAAGGCTGATTCGCGAGCTGCCGACCCTCGTGTGGGACGGGCCGGAAGAGAGTGCGCCTCAGATTGAGCACGCGATGCTCACCGCGGTGCTGGTGGCCGGCGACGCTGACCTGTGTGAGATGCTCGGGCGCGAGCCGTTCTCGCGTCGCAAGTTCTCGTGCGCTCACGCCGGCAACATCGCCGACGCGGAGCAACAGACGCGCGGCTACGCGCCAGACCTCGTCATTGTTGACGCTGATCTTGAGGGTGCCTTTGCATTTGTCCAGACGCTTTACGATGACCCGTGGTCCGAAACGGTGCCCGTGATCGTCGTCGGCACGTTCTCTCATCACGAGGAAAAGGCGCAGTACTTATCGCTCGGGGTTACGAAGTTGCTCGCAAAGCCTGTCATGCGCACGTCGTTGCTTGTCACGGCGTCCCAAGCGCTCGAACAGCGCGAAGGCCGAACCATTCAAATAGCGCTCAGCGAACCCACGCTCGAACAGCTGGGTGAACGGCTGGCCGAAGAGGTGCGTCGCTCGATTGTCGATGTCGTTGACGTGCGCCTGCGCGGCGAAACGATTCGGCGAAACGACGAAATCTGGGGTGCCTTCCTTGGTGCGATCGCCCGCGCGCGGGATGCGATCTCGCGGTCGACGTCGGGACGCATTCGCTATCCGCGCACCCAGGCGGAAGCGGTCACCGTGGTGGCGGGCTTGCTCGAGCAGACCCCAGGGTCGCGTCGAGGTGCGGAGTTGCCCGCGGATCTCGATGTTCCCCTCGAGGGGTGTCGCGTTCTGGTGGCAGACGACGATCCATCGATCACGTGGTTTATTGCCGACCTCCTGCGTGCGGCCGGTTGCGAAGTGCACGAAGCGAGTGATGGTCAACAGGCTTTCGAAATAGCGTGCCGCGTGTCACCGCACCTCGTGCTCTCGGACATCGTGATGCCGAACCTCGATGGACTCGGTCTCTGCCGAGCGATGCGCCGCGACCCTGTGCTCAAGCACACGCCGGTGATTTTGCTCTCGTGGAAGGACGATCTCTTGCAGCGCGTTCGCGAGCTCGGCGTTGGGGCCTCCGGGTACCTTCGAAAAGAGAGCGATAGCAGTGCCATTTTGGCGCGTGTTCGAGAAGTTTTGCATCCTCGGGCTCGCGTGCGTGCGCGCATTGCGCAGGAAGAAAGCGCGTATGGACGAATCGAAGGCGTCGGTGCGGTTGGCCTTCTCGAAATTGTGCGTGAGACGCGTCCGAACGCGCGCATCTCGGTGCAGGATGCAACTTTTCTGTACGAGCTCGAATTGCGGCGCGGTGAGCTGATTCGAGCGAGCCGAGTTGCCCCCGATGGCGACCTTCTGTGCGGTGCCGCCGCGCTAAGGCATTTGCTGGGTGTCTCGGCGGCGCGGTTTTTGGTCATCTCGGCCAACGGCCCGCTTGAGTCGGAGTTCGAGAGCGGCGAAAATGGAACCGCGTTCGCGCCATTTGTAGCGAGTTCGCGTGCAGCGCTCGCCGTTTGCACGGGGGCC
This sequence comes from Nannocystis exedens, assembly GCA_945865595.1. GTDB lineage: Bacteria > Myxococcota_A > Polyangia > Polyangiales > Polyangiaceae > JAHFDX01. The sequence goes on from CAMBEV010000158.1 coordinate 2,080, forward strand.
AAACTCGCGGGCGTGGAGCAGGTCGAGCTCGACCCGGAAGTGGTCCGCGATTACCTGCTTGCTACGCCCGATCCCGCGCGCCAGGTGGTGCGCAAGATCGCACGTGGAGAGTCTCCGCGTCGCATGTTGGTCACGGGCGAGGTGCCGCCTTCGTTGGTCGAGGACGTCTTGTGCGAACTTTCCGTTCGCGGCGCGGTGACGGCAATTCGCACCTCAACGGGTGACGATTTGCTCGCCATCGCGCACCACGACTACACGGCGACCCAGGCGGGCAAGAAGATTCGCCGTCTGCAAGCGCTGCCTGATCGGGAGGAGGCCAGCGTAGACCCATTGGCGCTGCCCGAGTTGCGGGTTGGGATCGCCCCAGCGGCTTCGACGGATGCCGTGAGGGAGATCGAGGCGATCCAGCTGGCGGCGCCAGACCTCGAACAGGTACTCACGGCGGTGCATGCACCTGGCCATGAGGCAGCGCCCGCGCAGGAGCACAGTCTGCAGGAGCTCAGTCCGCAAGAGCCACTGGGGGAAATCGACAAGACCATTGACGAAATGGTCGCAGCGTTGAACGCTCTCGAAGACATGCAAGGATCGCCTGCGTCAGGGCCCATCGTTCCCCCAGAACTCTCTGAGGACTCGAACTGGATCGACGCCGCCGGCGAGCCGCGGTCCAAGGCCCACTCCAAGCCGCAACTGAAGGTGGCTCCGGTTTCGTCGCCAAGTTTGCCTCCCATGACGGTAAGCGCAGACGAACACCCCGCGGGCGTTCCGGTGAAAGGCAAGGCGCGCGCGTGGGCGCTCGTCAGCATGGCCATCGCTGCCTTTGTGGCTGTGGCGTTCATTCGCAACACCGGGATGCATCGGGGGGTGCCAGTGGCGAACGCCGCCGTCGAGGGACAACGTGCCGAAGCGGCTCGGATTGATGAGAGGCCATCGATGCCGGCGCTCGTAGTCGAAGTGCGGAAGAATCAGACGCCCTGCCAAAATGAAACTTCACAAGGATCATTTTTGTTCGACGTTCCGTCGGATGCTCCGATTCGGATCGATGGTCAGATGCGTGGCAGGGGGCCGTCGGTGACGGTCGTGGCCCAAATGGGTTCGCACGATGTGCGCGTTGGGGCGCCCGGCAAAGAGCGAACCATCGTCGCAGAGGTCAGGCCCTGTGCTACGACCCGCGTAACGTGGGAATAAGGCGGGCCATCGCGATTGCATTTGTCCTCGCGAGCCTGAGCTGCCGGACCAAAGATGCCCCGCGGCACGATGCGCGTGTCGCCGTGCAGAAGCCGGACGCGCGCGCCCTGCATCTCACCGACGGTTTCGTGCTCGGTCATCACGGATTTCTTGCTGACCTCGGTGAGCCACTTGAGCCGCTCTGGCTCCGCGGTGAACGCGGGGGCGCGACTGAGCTGGAAGGCGCGACATGGGCGAGTCCGGCGTCGTCCACGTTTGCGCTGCTCGTTCCTTGGCAAGACCATGCGGTCACGGTGCCACCTCACGATGCGGGGACCGCTGGGGCGAGCGGCGTATTTGTTCAGGCGCGGTTACATGGTTTGCGCGACGGTCGTGCGTCGGTGTACCTCAATGGGAAGGTGGCCGGTTCGTGGGCCTTCTCTCGCGGCGAGACGCGCGTGGTTGCGGCGCAGGGAGGTTCCGCCGAACTGTCGCATGGACTGAACGAATTGGTCGTTTACACGACGAACGGCAAGCGCAAGGAAGCGGCGTTTCTCATCGATTGGATCCACATAAGTTCAGGCGAACCCGACCCGCGGTACGCGGCACCAACCCGTCGCGAAGCCGTAGCGTCCGTCACTCTAGGAGCCGATTCAAAGCGCGCCATCAACCTGCGAAGTTCGAGCTTTGCGCGATGGGTCGGCGCCATCATGCCAGGTACGCGTCTCAGAGGAGGCCTCGGACTCTCGGCGCCGGGTAATGCGAAGGTCGTGATTCGACGGCTTCGTGACTCGGAGCCGCCGAAGTTGCTATTTGAGCGCGTCCTCGAACCCTCGTCGGCCAGGGAATGGGTGCCGGTCGACGTCGAGGTCGAACCGGGCGGCGGCACCGCGGAGCTTTCAGCGATCGAAGTCTCTGTGCAGCAAGCGTCGAGCGGCGTGCGCGTCGCGGTCGGCGATCTCTACCTCACCGAGGCGAACGAGGACGCACCACAACCGAAGCGTTCCGGAACTGCGCGTGTCGTTATTGTGGTCCTCGGCTCATGGCCGTCCGCGCTCGCCGCCATTCCAGGTTCGTCAACTGACTTGCCTACATGGGCATCGCTCGCCAAACGAGGCGCCCTCTTCAAGCGTCATCGCGCATCCTCGACGAGGGAGAACGCGTCGATCGCGAGCGTGCTAACCGGTCTCCACCCGAGCGAGCACGGCGTCTCAGCGCCTCGGTTGATACTGCCGAGGGACGCGCAGATGATCAGCGAGCTTGCTCGTCAAGCAAGTGTAACAACGGCCGCGTTCACTGCGAATCCCACCGCCGGGCCTGCCTTCGGCTTTGCTCGCGGTTGGGACACGATGAAGGCCTTCTCGCCGGTGCGTGACACCGCGGCGCAGACCTTCGAAAGCGCCACAGAGTGGGTTAGAGCCCACAAGGAGGGGCGCTTCTTTCTCATGGTGCACGGCCGAGGGGGTCATCCCCCGTGGGACATCAGCGATCGTGAGCTCAAGGATCTACCGCCGCCGAACTACACCGGTGGTATCGATCCGAGAAAGGCGGCCGAGACGCTCGCGAAGGCGGTCCACATGCCCAGGCACTTCACCGACGCCGATCGCACGAGGGTGTGGGCAGCCTACGCGCACGCCATCCACCGAGAAGATGAGGCACTGGGTCAGCTCGTTCGCGAACTCGTCAAGATTGATGACCTTCGCGATACGACGCTGATTGTCACAGGCGATGTGGGTATCGTGCCGCACGCACCAGTGCCGCTCGCGCCAGTCGAAGGGCTCGACGAAACAGCGCTCTCGATCCCCCTGGTGATGCTGGCGCCTGGCGTCCCGGGTGGCGAGGTGACCAGTCCGTCGTCTTCGGTCGATGTGGCAGCCACCTTGGTGGCGTCGCTGGGCCTCGAGGTCCCGCGGCATTTCCAGGGAGTCGACCTCTTGTCTCACGCGACCGCAAAACGAACCTCGGAAAGGCCTCTCGTTGCCTACGAACAGGGTGCCTACGCGGTGCGTTGGGCGGATTTTGTTGTCGCGGGACGCGAACTCAGCGGCGCTCGCTTTTGCTTTGCTCGCGTCGATCCGCGCTGCGCAAGCGACGTGCGCGGCAGCTACCCCATTGCACTCGAGGCGCTGCTCGGACAGCTTGCGTCGCTGAGGGGCGTGCCGGTTCGCATTGCAGAACAGAGCGTATTTCTAGATCCTATCATTCTCGATCAGCTCACCTCCTGGGGGTTGGGCGTCGGTACGAAGCGCAAAAAGTAACACGATGGTTTACGAATGGCATCGCTCTGATGCATCAACAAGAGGAACGACTCGAATGCTGACAATTCGCTGGTGGCACGCTGCGCTTTTTTCGCTTCTTGCTTGCGGGACTCCACCGTCAAGCGTGACTCCGCAGCCGAACGGTGCCGCGACGACGACAGCGCGCGGAGTCTCGTTTAGCGAGTCAACGCTCGCCCAGCGCGACGAAGGTGCGACGATTCCGATCGATCGTTTCGACCCATCGCTTGGGGATCGCGCGTCGGCCGTCACGGTCCTCATGTTCGCGGACCCCGCCAGGGAAGAGGGCGCGGCGCTTGCTGCGATTTCGCGCGCCGTCGCGCAAAACGTGCCGACTGTGCGAGTCGTCTGGAAGTTGATGCCCGGCGAGGGCGAGGCGAGCCGCCTTGTGTCGACCACCGCACAGGCGGTCTTTAACTTGGCCGGTCACGACGCATTCTTCAACTTTATTGACGAAGTCGTCAAGAAGAAGGACCGCAGCGACGGCGAGATTGTCGCCCTTGCAGCCACTGCGACAAGCGCCCAGAAGGACGTCGTCATCGCCGAGCGCGCGAGCGCCCGTGTTCTCGAAAAACTCGAACGCGATCGCAAGGCCGCCGAGGCGCTCAAGATTGCCCTCGCGCCTGAGATCCTCGTCAATGGCGTCAACATCAGGGCCGACGTATCGCCGGACCAGGTCGTCTCGTACGTGAAGGAGCAAGACGCAGCGGCCAAGAAGACGGCCAGTGCAGACCCGAAGGCGCTCTACGACGAGCTCGCGACGGCCGGACGCGCGCGCATGCAGCAGCAAGGGCAAGGCGAAGAAGAGGCGCCGTACAACGACACCCTCGTATGGAACGTCCCAGTCGGCACAAGCCCCGTTCAAGGGCCGAACGACGCGCTCGTCACGATCGTCGATTTTGCAGATTTCGAATGTCCGTACTGTTCAAGAGTGGAGCCGACGTTCGCCGAGATACGCAAGGTCTACGGCGACAAGGTGCGGTTCGTCTGGAAGCATGAGCCATTGCCGTTCCATGCCAGTGCGATTCCGGCGGCGATGCTGTCGCTCGAGGCGCGCGCGCAGAAGGGTGACGCAGGTTTTTGGAAGGCCCACGACGCGATGCTCGCGGACCAAGAACACCTCGACAACGACTCGCTCGAGGCGCTCGCTGACAAGCTCGGTCTCGATGTGGCCAAGGTAAAAAACGCCATCAAGACCCGCAAATACCAGCCTGAGGTCGATCGCGACGTCGAGCTCGCGCAAGACGTTGAAGCGTCAGGCACCCCGCATCTTTTCGTCAATGGGAGGCGATTTGTTGGCGCGCAGCCGTTCGAGAAGCTGAAGCCCGCGATCGACGAAGAGATCGCGCGCGGAGAGGCGCTCATCAAGAAGGGCATCAAAGGAAACAAAGTTTACGAACACATTTTGAAGTCTGCCGTGGCCGAAGCTGCACCCGCGTTCTACGACGTGAAGGTCCCGAAGGATGCGCCACGCAAAGGCAAGGGCAAGATCATCGTGCAAGAGTTCGCGGACTTCCAGTGTTCGTACTGCGCGAAGGTGGGGCCGACGATCTCGAAAGTAATGCGCGAGCACAAGAACGACGTGCAGCTTGCGTGGCGGCACCTTCCGCTCCCGATGCACCCCGACGCGCCGCTTGCATCAGAGGCCGCGATCGAAGTGCAGAAGCAGAAAGGCGACGACGCCTTCTGGAAGATGCACGACCTGATGTTCGGCGCGATGAAGAAGGAAGATGGGCTCAAGCAAGAGGCATTGCTTGGGTACGCAAAAGAGCTCGGACTCAAAGATGCCGACTTCAAGACCGCCCTCGAAAAACGCACCCACCAAGCGCGCGTGAAGGAAGACGCAGAGGCGGGGCAAGCGATTGGCATCAACGGTACGCCGAGCTTCCTTGTCGGCGGCTACATGCTGTCAGGTGCGCAGCCGTATCAAGCCTTCGAACGCCTGATCGCCTATGCGAAAAAACACCCGACCCCAGTGAAGGAAGTCGTCAGGGTAGTTGACACCTCTGTTGGGGCTGGAAAAGAGATCAAAACAGGTGACGAAATAACGGTCCATTACACGGGCACCCTCATGGCCGGCACTATCTTCGACACCTCGAAAAAGAAGAACGAGCCTCTCGCTGTCAAGCTCGGCGAAGGGCAAGTGATCAAAGGCTGGGAGCAAGGCCTCGTCGGCATGAAGGTCGGCGGCAAACGCATTCTACAAATTCCGCCAGGCCTCGCTTACGGCAGCAAGGCCATGGGGACGATTCCGCCCGGCTCCACCTTGATCTTCGAGGTCGAGTTGATGACCGCGAAGTGACGGGCGGGCCGTCAACTAGCTGCGGAGAGGGAGGGATTCGAACCCTCGGTAGGCTTGCACCCACACATGATTTCCAATCATGCTCCTTCGACCACTCGGACACCTCTCCGTTCAACTTGCCGAACACGGCCGCTGAGGGGGCGCGACCCTAGCGCAAGTGCGCACGCGGTGCCAGGCACTTGCCCCGTTGT
>CAMBEV010000159.1 GCA_945865595.1 Nannocystis exedens
CTCGAAGATGCGAAGGTTCACAGTCTTGTCGATCAAGACGTCGGCATCACGCGCTTCGTCGTCCTTCGCGCAGCCGAGAAGAACAAGAAGCCCGCGTTCGATCTGGCCCACGACTTGGCCGTCGACTTCGACCTTGGCCCACGCCACGCGTTGCACGATAGATCGCATGTTCGTGCCTACGCGCTGCCCAGCCGAAGTTCGCGTTGCAGCTTTTCGACGAGCGCGAAGTACGTTTGCCGATCGTAGGGCTCGTTGAGAATGTGAAAGTCCTTTTTGGCCAGGCCGACGCAGCCGAAGCAGTAGCTGCAGCCAGTACAGTTCACGCACTTGACCAAGTAGGCGCTGGCAATGCATCGCTCGCATTCGAGGCAGTGCGTGCAATTCATGCAGGACCTGGATCCCGTGCAGTGCGCGCAATCGACCGAGTCGCTGCAGCGACTGCAGTAGTGGCAGCGCGTCAGCGAAACCGAATCTTTGCAAAACGTGCACTCTGCACATTTGTCGCAGCGTTCACACGCAAGGCATGAAACGTTCGCCGATGCCCGCGAAGCGCCAGCGAGGAGTTGCTTGAACTTCACTTCGAATGACTTTGCGAACGATGTGGCGTCGAGAGGCTCGCTCATGCCCGAGACTCTTAGCGCGCTCTGACCGCAACAAGCGCGACAAAAACTTGGCCCTAAGGGCTCCAGTCGTGCGTATTCGCGGCTGGAGGTGTCACGATGCGCCGCTTAGCCATTCTCCTCGGAGCAGTCCTAGGCCTGACCACGAGTGCAGGTGCGTTTGCCAGAGCGCCCGAGGCGGTAAAGGGCGCCTCCACCTCGAAGCACCACAGGTCGAAGCAGCGGCCCGCGGCGATCCGTTTGGTCAAGCGTGTTGAGCCCTCAAATCGCGCGAAGGCTTGTGTCGAAAAAGCTGTCATCGTGCAGGCCGGAAGCGAGCAAGAGAAGGTGACGCTCACCAAGTGCAGCGGCGAGGTGTTGCCGATTGCCATCGCGCAACTGAGCGTGCTCGTCCGGCCGTCGTCTGCGAGGCGACCTTCCCCCTCCATCGCCACACTCAGCGCAAACGTCGGCGCGAAAAATCGCAAGCTCGTTGCACCAGGGATTCGTCGTGTCTCGGTGGGTCTCGTCGAACGTCTCGCGAAGGTCGTCAGACGCTTTTCGAAGCCAGGAGCCACCACGAAAATTCACATCGTTTCGGGGTATAGGCCCCGAAGTGTTGAGAGCTCGCACGCGTCCGCAAAGGCCATCGACTTTCGCATCGAGGGAGTGAAGAACGAGGCAATCGTTGCGTTCTGCAAGAAGCTTGACGACACCGGTTGCGGCTTCTACCCGAACAGTCAGTTCGTTCACATTGACGAACGCGACGAAGGTGCGGGCCACGTGGCTTGGATCGACGCAAGTCGGCCTGGTGAGCCCGCGCGCTATGTGCAAGATTGGCCGCTTCCGACCGAGAAGGCTGCGGCCGCGGTGCTCGTGAGCGTTGATGAGAAGAAGGCGCGTCCGGGTCTCTTCGAAGAGCCATTGGACGATGCGGGGCTCTGGTAAGTACCCCGTCCGGCGCCTCCACGTAGCGAACGCAGCTGCGCCGAGTACGCGAGTTCGCAGGGCTTTGTTGGGGTGGGGGTATTGCGCGCGGCGAATGTATGCGCAACTCGCACTCCGCAGAAGTTTGCGGATTTAAAAGATGGCGAGGTACTCAGTGAAAACAAGTGCGTTTGCAATGGTTTTGGTTTTGGCCGGTGCTGTTTCAGCCGTCGGCTGTTCAGGCGTTGCCGACACGGAAGTTGTTGACACCGACGTGATCGAAGCCGACGAAGCGGCCGACTCGCTCGTCGATACGTCAACGTTCTTTATCTTTACGCGCAACGACTTTCGCAAGTGCATGTGGCCGGCATGCGGCGGCGAGTACGTCAAGCGCGTGAACCGTGCCTCGACGAAGTGCGCCGACGGCAAGTCCGCGAAGGAATGCTACGTGATAGACGTCGACCTTTCGGCGATCGGCCTCAGCGAAGCGGACGCGACGAAGGTCAGCACCGGTTTTGAGTCGGGCCTCGTCCTCTTGCGCGGCAAGATCGCCAATCGCACGGTGGGGACCCAAGTGGCTACCTACCTCGTGGCGAGCGAAGCCTGGGTTGGCCAAGCGGCCAAGACGCCTTCGGGCCTCTTTTACAACGTGAACGACAACGGCATCCGCTGCATCGCGGCGCCTTGCAAGTCGGTCCATGAAGCGCGCGTCAACAGCAGCCTCGACAGAGAGATTGCCGGTGTCGACTTTGCGGCTTCGGGCGCGAACTCAAAGCAAGTCGATGCGGCAAATGCGGCCCTTGCAACCAAAGACGGCGTCATCGTCGCCGGCACGCACTACACAGTGAGCGGTGCGGGCGGTTCGGCATGGGCCCTGAAGGCAACCGAATTCTACACGCGAGTTCTTCCCGCGAAGGTACCGACCAGCTGTCCTGACGCGAAGGTCACGGGCGTGAGCTATGTGTCCCATGATCCAAGCATGTGCGCCCGCATTCGATACTATTGCGAAAGTGGAAGCGGATTCAGTGGTGAGTGCGGCTGCGGTTGCCTCCCAAAGGGCACCGTTCAGTGCGGCGACAAGCTCTGCGCTGCGGGTGAGACATGCAATGTGCTCGAGAGTTATCCGGTGCAGTACAAGTGCAGCGCGACCTCGAAAGCCAATTGACCATCAGCCCCATTCCGCCCATCACCCCAGCGAGCAGAAGCCTTCGTAGTCAATGTAACTGGTGATGGTCGGTTTGGGCCCACACACCGCACAGTTCGGATCGCGACGAAGGCGAAGCTCGCGGAACTTCATCTTCAAGCTGTCGTAGGTGACCAGGCGCCCAACGAGTGGATCGCCTCTGCCGAGGATCAGTTTGATCGCCTCGGTGGCCTGCATGACACCAATGACTCCGGGCAAAATGCCGAGCACGCCCGCTTCTTGGCAGCTCGGCGCAAGGTGCGGTGGGGGCGGTTCGGGATAGAGACAGCGGTAGCAAGGCCCCGGTTCAATGCCGAGCTTTGTTGCCGCGCGCTCGGGCAGGAAGGTCGTGACCTGCCCATCGAAGCGAAAAATAGATCCGTGAACGATCGGTTTCCCGAGCAGCACGCTTGCGTCGTTGACAAGATAGCGGGTTGGAAAGTTGTCAGTGCCGTCGACAATCACGTCGTAGTCAGAGAACAGGCGGTCGACGTTGCTGCTGCTGAGTCGCTCGCGATAGCCGACCACCTTCACGTCGGGGTTCAGATCGCGAATGGCCTTCGCAGCGCTGTCGACCTTGGGCTCTCCGATGCGGCTGGTTGCATGCAAAATTTGGCGCTGGAGATTGGACGCGTCCACGGTGTCGGCGTCGACGATGCCAAGTGTGCCGATGCCCGCGGCCGCAAGGTAGAGGCCCGCCGGTGAACCCAGACCACCGGCACCGATAAGCAGCACCTTGCTCTTAAGGAGTTTGGCTTGGCCCGCTTCGCCGACTTCGGGAAGTAAGATGTGGCGGGAGTACCGATCGCGCTGCGCGTCCGTGAGCTGTGGCGGCGTGTCGATGGGGTAGCCGAGGTCTTTCCAGCGGACGAAGCCGGGGTTCGCTGTCTCCACGTTCGTGTAGCCGAGTTGCGCGAGCGTTGCCGCCACCAGCGCCGAGCGTGTGCCTCCGGCGCAGTAGGCGACGATTTTGGCGCTCTTGTCGGGGATGCGTTGCTCGACCTGAATCTCGAGGAAGCCTCGCGGGATCGAGAGCGCGCCTGGAATGTGGCCGGCGCGGAATTCTTCTTTCTCCCGAACGTCGAGCAACGTGAACGGCTCTTTGGCTGCGAGCCTTTGCTTGAGTTCGTCGAGCGAGACTTCGCGCGTTGCTTTTCGGACGGACGCGATGAGGTCGGCGTAAGTGGTGGGCATGGGTGTTTCGTTTAGCGAAGTTGCGTCTTGTATAACAGAGGATTGGCGCCTGGTTTGGGATTGTCAAGGCGATGAACTGAGGAGAGCCGCAAGTGCACGGCCGTCTTCCGGGCGCGATGCACTCGGCGCGACACACCTGCGTGCGAGATCGGCGAGCCCACGTGACATCGGTGGAAGTATTGTGCCGCCAAACACGGTGAGCGTGTCTTCGACCAGTCGACCGAAGCCATAAACGTCGTCATCGGGGTGCGATGCGCGGCCGGCGCGTCGCTCAGGCGAGACATAGCCGAGGCTGCCTGAGCCGGCCGGTTCACCATGCCGCCTCGCGGACCCGAAGTCGCTGAGGGTTGGAAACGTGGATGAGCCGTCAAGAAACAGGATGTTGCTTGGTTTCAGATCGAGGTGCACGAAGCCAGCCTCGTGAATGCGAGCGAGAGTCGCAGCGAGAGGCGCGAGCCAGAGGGCGGCAATCATGAGTCGCGGAACCTTCTTGTCGAGCCCTGAGCGCAACGAGCCACCCTCAGCCCATTCGAGCGCGAGCCAGCCGTCGTCTGGGTTTGCGTCGAGCACGCGAATGACGCCGGGACCCGCCAATTGGCTGGTCATATGCGCTTCGTGCAGAAGGGCTGCTCGGTCACGGTGACCTTGATGAAACGCTTTGAGCGCGACCTGGCGCTCGAGCACGGAGTCAACCGCCGCGAAGAGCGTTGCTGCGCCGCCTCGACCTGCCTCTCGAAGGATCGTGAACGGTGCCTTGGGCCGCTCGGCGGCGAGTGTCGCTGCCCCGTGGGTGCGAACAACGGATGCATTCGAAATGCCGAGGCGCGCGCGCAAGCGCACCAGGTGCTCTTTTGCTCCCGGGTATTCGTAATCAACAATGAGCACTTTCTCGACCAACGCAAGTGCCTCGGCGAACTTGCCGGTCTGCTCGTGTAGATCGGCACACAGCATGCGTCCCGATGGCGTGCGCGTGCGGTCGAGAAGGACGAGCGCCTGGCTTACTTCGCCGCGGTCGAACAACGCGCGCCCAACCTCCACGGCGAGTTCGTCAGGAAGTGGAACTATCCTGTCGCGCGCGAGCAGCGCTGCAATGGCCGTGCCCTCGTCCGGTGTCTGACGTGCCTGTCGGAAGAGCGACAGCGTCTCGTCAAGCGAAGGGCCGTCTGCTTTGCCGAAGTCCGAGAGGCGCATCACAGAACCTCAAGTGCTGGCGCCGCGCCTCGAACGCGCGTGAATTTGTCGCCCGAAAGCAGTGTAACCACGGGGTCTGTACGCAGTTCAGAGGGTTGACTGAGCCTCAGGGCGCCGCCTGGGGCGTGCAGCTCGAGCCAACCGTCGGCGCTTGTCGTCACGGTGCCGATGCCATCGATCGCGTAGGGCCCGAACGAGGCGAACGCGCATTCTCCGCCGGCATCGATGCGAAGAGACCCATCCTTTTCGGGGCTGAGAACAACGATCGCCTCACGACCTAGCGCAAGCTCGAGCCGCCCCTCGACCACAATGGGGCTGCCAATAGGCAACCCGTGCAGGTACGTCCCGTTGCGGCTCCCGAGGTCGCGAATGACGGTGCGCCCTTCGGTCCGCGTCACCTCAAGATGGCGCCGGCTCACGGCAGCATGTGAGAAACGAAGTTGGCCTTCGCTTCGTCCGATCACGAGGGTGGCATCAAACCAGACGCGCCTCGGGCTGCCGTCGACCATGAGCGACGCGGGGGCGAACTGCGCTCGCCCAGAGGTGAGGCGATCGCGCAGTGTCGTGAGCGCCGGTGAGTTTGAGGTCGCGCCAGCGAGTCGCGTGATCGCGCCCCGGCGATCGCCCGCAAGCATGAGGTTCTCCGCGTCCGCGACGCGTGCGGCGACGTCGCCTTCATCTTGTCGCTGGGCTTGCTCTTGCCGCAAGAGGTCGTCGAGCTCTTCGACCGAACCCGACGCTTCCAGCGCACGCGCGATGCCGGCGCGATTCTCGGTTCGCTTGTACAGGGTGAGTGCGAGGTCGTGCTTTCCCGCGTCGATCAGTGCAGCCGCAATTTCGTCGAGCTCGAAACGAAGGGTGGGCTCGATGGCGCCTTGGCCGGCGAGCGCGAGCAGGAAGCGGGCGCGCTTCGTCAAGACGTCGCACGCGGCCTCCTCTGCCGCGCGTCGCGTGCCGCCTTTGAAAAAGTTTCCCCACATCGGACGACCCGTTGATGATGGCACGTTTTGGGACACGCCCAAAACAGGACAAGTGGCGTGGGTTCGCCGTATCATCACCGAAGGCGTCCGGCGTTGGCGTGATGGGCCGACAGACGCAGACGAGGGAGAACGCATGAGCAGTACGAATCGCCTTGGGGAATTGCTCGTTCGCGAGAAGCTGATCAGTTTGACGCAGCTGCGGCACGCCCAAGATGAGCAGCAGAAGTCAGGGCGGAACCTTGGCTACACACTCGCGCGGCTTGGCTACGTCAGCGACGACGCGATCACCAACTTCTTGTCGCAGCAGTACCGGGTGCCAACGATCAACCTCGATGAGTACGAGATCGATCCCGACATCCGCAAACTCGTGCAGCGCGAACACTGTGAGCGGCACCGCATCATTCCGGTTTCGCGTTCGGGCAACTCGCTCATCGTGGCGATGGCTGATCCAACGAACCTCAATGCGATTGACGATCTCAAGTTCTTGACGGGTTACAATATCGAGCCAGTCGTCGCGAGTGAGACCGCGATATCGGCGTCAATCGAGCGCCACTACAGTGCGGGTCCTTCTTACGAAGAGGTGATGGCTGGTTTCGACGAGAACGAAATCGAGTTCACCGGTGACGATGAAGAGATCAATCTGATGGAGCTCGAGCGCGCGAGCGAAGACGCGCCGGTCGTCAGGTTGGTGAACATGGTGCTCCTCAACGCAATCAAGCAAGGGGCCAGCGACATTCACATCGAGCCCTACGAGAAGAACCTGCGTGTGCGCTATCGCATCGACGGAGTGCTCGTTGAAGAAATGACCCCGCCCCTGAAACTCAAGAACGCCATCGCGAGCCGCATCAAGATCATGAGTGCACTCGACATCGCCGAGCGACGCTTACCGCAAGACGGACGCATCAAGTTGAAGCTTGGCAAGGGGCGCGAGATGGACTTCCGCGTGAGCATCATGCCCACGATGTGGGGCGAGAAGTGCGTCCTCCGCCTTCTCGACAAGAGCAATCTGCAAGTCGACATGACGAAGCTTGGTTTTGACGTCGCACCGCTCGAAGACTTCCAATGGGCGATTCACCAACCGTGGGGCATGGTGCTTGTGACGGGCCCGACCGGGTCAGGAAAGACGACGACGCTCTACTCGGCTCTCAGTGAACTCAACAAGCCCGGTCACAACATCAGCACTGCGGAAGACCCGGTTGAGTACAACCTGCCAGGCATTAACCAGGTGCAGATGCACGACGACATCGGTCTCAACTTCGCGACGGCGCTACGGTCGTTTCTTCGCCAAGATCCCGACGTCATCATGGTCGGGGAGGTTCGTGACTTTGAGACAGCAGAAATCGCCGTCAAGGCGGCGCTCACGGGTCACATGGTCCTCTCGACGCTGCACACCAATGACGCACCTGCGACCATTTCGCGCTTGCTTAACATGGGCGTCGAACCCTTTCTGATTACGGCGAGCATCAATTTGGTGCTTGCGCAACGCCTTGCGCGAAAGGTGTGCGTGGACTGTAAGGCGTCGGTGAAGGTGGATCGCAAGATTCTCGAAGACTGCGGATTCAACCCCGAGCAAATCGCGCGCAGCAACGGCAGCATCATGCGAGGCGAGGGCTGTCGATCTTGTAACGGAACGGGTTACAAAGGCCGTATCGCGCTTTATGAGGTGATGCGCTTCACCGACAGCCTGAAGGAGATGGTGCTTCAGGGAGCGTCAACCGCAGAGCTCAAGGTGGCGGCGGTTAGAGCCGGCATGGTCACCCTTCGCATCAGCGGCATAGGTAAGATACTTGACGGTGTGACTTCGCCGCAAGAGGTTATGCGCGTCACGATGGCGGATTGATGACGGTCGAGGTGGGAGGAAGCCTTCCCCCCTC
>CAMBEV010000160.1 GCA_945865595.1 Nannocystis exedens
ACCAACCGGTCTCAGCGCTGATGACCACCAAGTTGGTCACCGTGTCGCCAGGCGTGGCGCTCGACGAAGCCAAGCGCCTGCTTCACAAGCATCGCATCGAAAAGTTGCTCGTCATTGAGCACGATGCGCTCGTCGGCCTCATCACCATCAAAGACATCCTGCAAGCGGATAAGTATCCGATGGCCGCGAAAGACGCGCATCGAAGGTTGCGTGTGGGGGCTGCGCTCGGGACGAGTCCTGATCGTGCCGAACGCGCCGCCGCTCTCGTTCGCGCGGGCGTCGACGTGCTCGTCGTCGACACTGCTCACGGTCACTCAGCGGGGGTCATCGACGCCGTGATGGCCACCAAACGCGAACATCCACACGTCGACGTGATCGCGGGAAACATCGCGACCGCCGAGGCGACCGAAGCGCTCATTCGAGCCGGTGCCGACGGCATCAAAGTGGGCATCGGTCCGGGCAGCATTTGCACAACCCGCGTCGTTGCTGGCGTTGGGGTTCCGCAGATCAGCGCGATCCGCGACTGCGTTGCCGCTGCGAAAAAACACGGGATCCCCGTCATCGCTGACGGCGGCATCAAGCACTCAGGCGACATCACGAAAGCGATCGCGGCAGGTGCACACACGGTGATGATCGGGTCGCTTTTTGCGGGCACCGAAGAAGCGCCGGGCGACCTCATCCTCTATCAAGGCCGCAGTTACAAAGTGTATCGCGGCATGGGGTCACTCGGCGCAATGAAGCGCGGCAGCCGCGATCGCTACGCGCAAGGCGGCACCGCCGACGAAAAACTCGTGCCTGAGGGCATCGAGGGCCGCGTGCCTCACCGCGGATCGCTTGCGTCGATTCTTCACCAGATGATCGGGGGCCTGCGCAGCGGCATGGGGTACACCGGCTCGCGCACGATCGACGAACTTCGCGAAAAATCGCGCTTCGTTCGCATCACGTCACAGGGTCTTCGGGAGAGCCACGTGCACGACGTGATCATCACGCAAGAGGCGCCGAACTATTTTTCGTCGTGACGACGATGCGATCGATTAGCGCGCATTGGCTGGGGCGAATTCGGTACCACGAAGCGCACGACTTGCAGGAGCGCCTGGTTGAAGCGCGGCAGCGCGGTGATGTGGGCGACACGCTGCTCTTGCTCGAGCATGAACCCGTGATCACGCTCGGGCGTGGAGCCGATGGGTCGAACATTGTGGCGCCCCTGACGATGCGCGCGGAGTTGGGCATCGACGTGTTCGAAACTGGGCGCGGCGGTGACGTGACCTATCACGCGCCTGGGCAGCTTGTGGCGTATCCCATTCTTGATCTGTCCCCCGATCGCTGCGACGTGCGCCGGTATGTGAACGATTTGTCGCAAGTGATGATCCATTTGGCGGCGGGGTTCGGCATTTCTGCCGGCACCATTCCTGGTGACAAGCAGAAGATCGGCGTGTGGGTTGACCTCGATGCGCCCAAGCAGTGGCGCGCTCCGGTCGAAGGAGAGTGGCGGCAGATAGCGAAGCTCGGCGCGATCGGAGTGCGATTGTCAAGATGGGTGACGATGCACGGCTTCGCCCTGAACGTGTCGACGGACCTGCGCGGGTTTCAAACGATCGTCCCGTGTGGCATTCGCGATGCAGGCGTGACGTCGTTGGAAGCGCTTGACGTTGTCGTGCCAACAGTCAAGGAAGTTGCCGAACGCGCGGCGGGTGCATTTGACGCCGTGTTTGATACGCAAACGACGTGGGCGACGGCCGATGAGACGAGCGCGATGTGGCGCCTGCCGGCTCCGCAGAGTGAATTCGCAAGGGCGGTGGTGCGGGCGTGAGTCGCCTCTTGCGCAACGTTCCGAGGCGCCACAGTTCTGGTCAGGTGCCCGCCGAACAGGAAGGGGCGGTACTGGTCCGGCCTCCACATTCGACCTGGCACGTGCGCTTTCCGTTCGGGGGGCTGCCACCAAGGAATGCTGACCAAGGGCGAAGCCAGCAACGTCGTGATCACCGACTATCACTGAGACGAGGACAACCATGAGACTGCCGACACATCGCGCCCCCACGCCCCCCGGTGAGATCCTCTTGGAGGAGTGGCTCAAGCCGATGAAGCTGACGCAGCTGGGGCTCGCCCGCAAAATGGACGTGGACATCCAGCTCGTGAACGGGGTCATCAACGGGCGTCGCTCCGTGACCGCCAAGACAGCTTTGCTTTTGGCGAAGGTGCTGAAGACCACACCCGAGTTCTGGTTGAACGCGCAGATGGCGGTGGACCTCTGGCATGCTCAGCAGGAGTTGAAGGACGAACGGCGTCGCAAGAGCGCGTGAGTTTCGGCTTCAGGGGCACACGCGTGCACCCCAAGCCACCCGTCGGTCCGCTCCAAGTGATCACGATGGCGCGATTTGGGTGATCCCTTTGCGCGGAATACGCACGCATCGCGGTGGCTGAGCTTGCCTTGGCAGTACGGCTTCGCGGGGCCGATGCGGTCAAGAAATGCGCCGCAGCAACTCACCGAGCGGAACGGCCTCCGCGCGGTCGCCGAGAGCGAACGCGTCGCGAATGGGCGCGACGACGTAGGCCTGCGTGATTTTCAGATCCTTGAGCGCCGTCCAAAATCCGCGCGAAACGGCGGGTGCGCTGCTCGCTTTGCATTCGATAGCGATGCGCTTGTCGTGTTTTTGCAGCACGAGGTCGAGTTCTTCGCCCGCGGCCGTGCGGTAGTAACATGCACTCCAGCCCGGCGCCGACGCGAGCACCTGCTCGACCACAAACGCCTCCCACGACGCGCCGAAAACCGGGTGTCCGGCGAGCGCATCGAGGGTTCCAAGGCCAAGCATCGCGTGCACAAGCCCGGTGTCACGGAGGTAGACCTTCGGTGACTTCACGAGTCGCTTGCCGAGGTTCGCAACCAGCGGCGGCAGTGATCGCAGCACGTACGTTTGCTCGAGGATGTCGAGGTAATGGCGGACCGCCGTGTGCGTTGTGTCGATCGCGCGCCCCAGCGCCGAGAGATTCACCACCTGTCCCTGCAGATGCGCGCACATGTTCCAGAACCGCCGCATGGTGGGCGCCGGCACGCGAAACCCAAGCTGTGGCAGATCGCGCTCGAGAAACGTCCGGATGAACTCTTCGCGCCAACGCAAACTCGACGCGTCGTCGTCGGCAAGAACGCTGTCGGGAAAGCCGCCGCGAAGCCAGAGCGAGTCCTCGGTCGCGCGCCCTGACGGAACGACCTCAGACCACAGAAACGGCGTGAGCTCACGCTGCGCGATGCGTCCGGCGAGGCTCTCCGACGACTGCCGCAGCAGCTCTGGCGACGCCGATCCGAGAATGAGAAAACGCCCGGCTCGGCGGTCCTCGTCGACCAGCACACGCAGTACGCGAAAAATTTCGGGACTCCGCTGGATCTCGTCGAGACAGACGAGCGCATCAGCGTGCCGCCGCAGAAAGGCCTCTGGATCGCGCAACATGGCGAGATCGCTTGGTTTTTCGAGATCGAGAAAGAGCGTGCGACGCGAGGACCGCTCGACGAGGACCCGGGCAAGCGTGGTCTTGCCACACTGCCGAGGCCCGAGCAGCGCCACCACAGGAAATTGGCGCAGATCGCGCTCAACGGCGGTCGTGAGCTGGCGAAAGAGCGATTCGCGCATATTGAATGCTTATCATTCAATATGCATGGTCACAAGCCGCCAATTCTTTGGCGCCGCGGGGCAAGACGAGCCCGGCCGTCGACGGCAGTGTTCGCCCGGATGCAGAGCGGGGTGCATTACCCCGCAACGACACGACTTGTCTTCCTTAGCTTAGCAGTTCTCGAGGCCTGTTCCGCAAGGACGGTGACCGACGGCGTTGTGGTTGACGGGCGGTATGACGCCGCCATTTCGGGTGACGCAAGCCCCGACGCATTGGCGAGGGCGCGTTCGCGCGGCGAGCACGCGATTGCAACATCTACACGGGATGTGCACCGTGGAAGGTCGACACGGTAGCCAAGTTACGCGGCAGCACGGGCACCAGCGGTTCCCAATATGCGTTCGTCCGCTGGAACGGCCAATCTCCGGGCGCGGCCCGCCTCGAAAGCGCGCGGCGATAAACCGGGTGCCTCGCGTCAAGCGGCGGCAGTATCGATCTGTCACTGAGGTGCCTGCACGTCCACGCATGCGCCACCCGAACACCAAACCCTTGTCCTCGATCAATGAATGAACCTTTCGCGGACGAGCATCCTTCGGTGGCTCTATTGGCTACTGAAGCCATTGCTCGCTTGGTTGCTTCGTCGCTCGTATCGGAGGGCAATGCGCAAAGCCAAGGCGATGATTGAGCACAACCCGTCGTCGCGAAGCGCGCCGCTGCCGTTCTCCGCAAAAGCGGCTACCCTCGCCGGTGCCTCGCGCGATGAGGCCCGAGGAGCAACGTGGAACAAACCCATTTCGACGTGCTGATCGTTGGCGCCGGCCTCTCGGGTATCGGCGCCGCAGTTCACTTGCAGACGAACTGCCCGTCCAAGTCGTACGCGATCCTCGAGGCCCGCGACTGCATCGGCGGCACGTGGGACCTCTTTCGGTATCCCGGCATCCGCTCCGACTCCGACATGTACACGCTCGGCTATTCGTTCCGGCCATGGACCGAGCCGAAAGCGATCGCCGACGGACCTTCAATTCTGACTTACATCTGCGAGACCGCGCAGGCGTACGGCGTCGATCGCCACATCCGGTTCGGCCATCGCGTGCAGAAGGTGCGATGGTCGACCGAGCAAGCGCGGTGGACCGTCGAGGTCGTCGATGGCGCGACGGGCCTCACCCGCAAACTCACCTGCGGCTTCCTACTCACGTGCACTGGGTACTACGCGTACGACAAGGGCTACACCCCAGAATTTCAGGGGCGTGAACGTTTCGGTGGCACCGTTGTGCATCCCCAAAACTGGCCGGCCGACATCGACCATGCGGGCAAACGGGTCGTCGTCATCGGCAGTGGTGCGACCGCCGTGACGCTTGTCCCTGCGCTTGCGAAGCGCGCCGCCCACGTGACCATGCTGCAGCGATCGCCGACGTATATCGCGACGATGCCGGAGCGCGATAGAATTGGCGGCTGGCTCCGCGGGCGGATGCCATCAGCGCCGGCCTACGCGATCACGCGATGGAAGAATGCGCTGCTCGCCATGGGCTTCTACGCGTTCACACGACGGTACCCTCAGCGCGCGCGTAAGCTCCTCATCTCGCAGGTGAAGAAGCAAGTGGGTCCTGGCGTTGACATCGACACGCACTTCACGCCGACCTACGACCCCTGGGATCAGCGCCTATGCCTTGTCCCCGATGGGGACCTGTTCGACACACTGCGTGAAGGCCGCGCATCCGTGGTCACGGATCAGATCGAGACCTTTACTGAGACAGGGCTCCGGCTCAAGTCCGGGCAAGAGCTTGCGGCCGACATCATCGTGACGGCGACGGGGCTCAGGCTTCAGTTTCTCGGTGGCGTCGCGCTCGAGGTTGATGGCCGCCGACTCGAGCCCTCAACGCTCATGACCTACAAAGGGATGATGTGCAGCGACGTCCCGAACTTTGCGCTTGTGGTTGGGTACACGAACGCCTCGTGGACGCTGCGGGGCGACCTGACCTGTGAGCACGTCTGCAAGCTGCTCAATTACATGGACGCACGCGGCTTCGCAGTGTGCGTGCCTCGACGCGACCCGTCGGTGAAGGAGGAGCCGCTGCTCGGGTTGACCGCGGGGTACGTGCAACGCTCGATCGCGGCGTTCCCGCGCCAGGGCGACCGCGCTCCTTGGAATGTCCATCAGAACTACGCGCTCGATAGGTTGAGCCTCCGCCTTGCGTCGATCGACGACGGCTCCTTGATTTTCTCGAAGCGCTGAGGCGATCCGGCACGCCCTCGCGGCCCACTCGGGCACCCCGCGCGCTTGCCATTTTCGGTACCATCTGCCATGGAGGAGCACATGAGAACTGGGCGCCCAATCGCTGCCATCGATCGAGTGCACGGGGCCCGCTCCTGCGCCTTAGGGAGTTGAATTTGCTCTCTGTTCGATCTCTTCTTGTGAGCGAAGTCGACGTTGCCGCTGCCACACTCGCCGCGGCGTTTGACGACGACCCACTGTTTCGATTCTTGCTGCCCGATGGGCAGGCGAGACCACGTTGGCTGCGGTGGTTTCAGGCGCACGCGCTTCGCGAGGCGCTTTCGTGTGGTGGTGCGATGACGCTCGCGGGTGGTCCTTCGCTCGGTGCGATCGGCTTCTTCCCCGCCGACACCTGGCCGCCGCCCCTGCGTAGCTCAATCGGCGCGTTACGCCTACCGCCCGGCTTGCCGCCTTTTGTTTTCGCGCGCTGGGGGCTGCACCTTGAGCATCGAATCCGTGGGCTTCATCCTATAGTCAAGCACATTTACATTTATGTGCTCGGCGTGCAACCGCGAGAAAAGGGGCGTGGTTTTGGGGGCGCGCTCCTTCGTGCCGCGTGCGCACAGGCGGATGAAGCCAGCGTCGTGGCTCACCTTGAGACGGCGAACCCGGTGAACCTCCCCCTGTATCGACACTTCGGCTTCGAGGTAGTCGATGAGATCACGTCGCATGGAGGCCCGCCGGTATGGACGATGACGCGCTGGCGCACGAATCACGCAAGCGCGCCGAATGTTGTGACCTACTGACTACAATGCGACAATGCGTCGCCCATGCTCAAGCTGAAGAACTCGTACACCAAGGCCATCGAGACCTTCGAACCGTGCGACCCGGCGTCGAAGACCGTCACGCTTTATAGCTGCGGACCGACGGTTTATTCGTACGCGCACATCGGCAACATGAAGAGCTTCCTCGTCGCCGACATTCTGCGTCGCACGATCGAGAAGCTCGGCTTTAAAGTGCGCCAAGTGATGAACATCACTGACGTCGGCCACATGACCGAAGACCACCTCGCTGACGCCACCGGCGAAGACAAGCTTGCACGCGCGGCCCGAGAGCTTGGCACCGACCCGTACAAAGTTGCCGAGCACTTCGAGGCGGCATTTGCGAGAGACGCCACTGCGTTGCGCCTTGCGATCTACAAAGGGGCCGAGGCAACCGATCGCGCCCTTCATCCGCGTGCGACGGCGCACGTGCCTGAGATGCTCGTGATGATCGATCGGCTGATCGCGCGCGGCTACGCGTACCCAGACAGCACGGGCCAGGTTTACTTCGAGGTGTCGAAATTTCCGGCGTATGGGCAACTTTCAGGCAAGGTACTTGACGAACTCGAAGCGGGCTCTCGCGTCGCTGTCCGTGAGGAAAAACGTGACCCTAGAGATTTCGCTCTGTGGAAGGTCGACGACAAGCATCTGATGACGTGGGATCCGCACGGCCCCGAAGGTTGGCCGGAGGGAGACTACGAGCGCTTTCGAACGCTCGCGCCAGGCGGTGTCGACGCGCGCATTAAGGCGGGCTTTCCGGGCTGGCACATTGAATGCTCTGCAATGGCGCGCGCGCACCTTGGTTCGGTGATCGATTTGCACACCGGCGGTGAAGACAACATCTTCCCGCACCACGAGTGCGAGATCGCGCAGTCGTTCGGCGCAGCGGACGAGCCAAACCCTCCGGTGAGTTTCGTGAAGTACTGGGTGCACGGCCGACACCTGCTCGTCGACGGCAAGAAGATGTCAAAACGCGACGGAACGTTCTTCACCGCGCGCGAGCTTTTTGACCCGAAGGAATGCGGGAAAGACGACCTCGCGGCGCGGCTCACGGCGATCGGTTTCGAGGGTGGCAAGGTGCCACCGGCGGTGCTCAGGTGCGCGCTCATCTCGAACCATCACTTGCAGCCCATGAACTTTACATTCGATGTGCTCGTGCAGGCGAAGGCCAACGTCGACCGCATTCAATCGCGCTACGAGCGCCTTCTGGAAGCCTCTGGTGACGGCGAGCCATCTGGCGAAGTCGTCGCGATGATGCGCGCATGCGAGGCAGAGTTCGACGCGGCCCTATGCGAC
>CAMBEV010000161.1 GCA_945865595.1 Nannocystis exedens
CTTCAAGCGCGAGCTCCCCAATGCGCGCCTGAAGCTCGTCGATTTGCGACAACCCACGGCGCTTCTTCTCGGGGCGCTTCGTCGTGATGTCGGCGCGGGCGAGGCACAATAAATCATCAAGATGATTGCCTAATTCGCGCGCAAACCTGCGGACCGCGCTGTCGGTCCACGTCTTCTCGTACTGGTTGGCACGCAGGTGATGGAGAACAAGAAAGCGAATCGTGGTCTGCAGCGTGGGCTCCGCCGCAAACAAGCGAAGGCGCCTTTCGATTTTGTCGAACATGCGCGCGCCTACTTCCGCGTGACCCAGAAATTGCACCTTGCCGTCGGGGCTAATCGTGCGCGTCTTGAGCTTGCCGATGTCGTGCATCAGCGCGCCCCAGCGCAGCTCGATGCGTGGCTCGGCTTGCATGACCACCTGCTTCGTGTGCTTCCACACGTCTTTGTGCCGCCACTCGCCGTCGCCGAAGCCAACCATCGCTTCGATCTCGGGAAACATGGCGGCCAAACAGCCTGTATAATGCAAATAATCAAGGCCCAATTCCGGGTCGAACCCCATCATGACGCGGTCGAGTCGCGAGCGAACGGCCGCCGGATCGAGCTTCACGGCGGCCTCGAAGTCGTCTCGCGAGGCGTGGTCGAGCGCCTGGCCAACGGAGGCGCCCTCCGCTGCCTCTGCGGCCTGCTCGAGGGCGTCCATGGCACGGTCAAGCTTGGCGGGCTGGGTTTCGGGGACTTGGGCCTCGGACATCGGGGTGGGGCGGCTTATCACGGGGCGAGCTGCGCCGCGAAGTGGATTGACTTGGTGCCGTAAGGGCGGTCTCGTGTAGTGGGTGGACCAATCGGCGTGAAAGGATTGCGAACGATGCGTCGTAGGCGTGGCCGAAGTGCCGTTTTCACTTTTTCGGTGCTAGCGATCGTTGCCAATTTTCACGCCGCTTGTGGAGGCGCGACGCAATCCGAGTTGTTCACCACGTCATCTGGCCTTGGCGATGCAAGCTCCGGGGTCGATGCGGGCGATGACTTGGGCCTGGATGGGTCGCGTCGGGACTCAGGCATCGTCAACGCGCAGCCCGACGCACGCCCGAACGAGCCTGACGCCGCTGCAGACGCCGCGCCTGATTCGACTCCGCCGCCACCCGCGCCCGTCATTGTCTGCGGAGCGGCGAGCTGCGTTGCGGGCACGCAGACCTGTTGCGCCGAGCACACGTTCGGGCCGCTCAAGAGCGAGTGCAAAGACATCACCAAGTGCACGAGCACTGGCAAATTCGCCATTTCGTGCGATGGCGACGACGATTGCCAGGTCATCAAGAAAGACAGCGTTTGTTGCGTGAGCTACAATCAGTCGACTGGGCTCGCGACCGGCTCTTCGTGTTACCAGGCCAAAGATTGCGCCTCGAACTCCAGCCGCACGCGCACCTGCGACCCCCTCGCCAAGACCAACGTCTGTGACTCCGGTGAGATTTGTCGCGTCAGCACGCACACGCTCCCTGGCTACTTCCTCTGCCTGCCGCCGATTTGATTGAGTCGTTACCCGCGTGACGCGTGGGTGTGTCGGACTTCAACACGCAGAGAACCACGGTGTTCGACCTGGGGCGTTGACGGACTCGCGTGACGCGTGGGTGTGTCGGACTTCAACAAGGGGAGAACCACGTGGTTTTTCGTCCACAATTTGCTCGCGGGCGGTTTTTGGAGCTGTCACCGCACTTTCGCGTTGTTTTTGCGCGCATCGCTGGTATCTGCCGCGGGTAGGGCGGTTCCGATGAGCGTGCGGTTTCTAATTGGGTTCGGTTCGGCGTGGGCAATCGCTGCGTGTGGCGGCGCGGCGCAGAGCCAGCTGTTTTCGACGGACGACCCGACGGCGGACGGTCAAGAAGGGGACGGTAGCGCGGGGTTGGGCGACGCGGCCCTCGATGCGACGGTCGACGCACAGCTCGACGCGGCAAGCGACGTGACCGCTCAAGCGGACGGCGCCGTTGACGCTCGTGCGGACGGGACGGTCGATGCGGGGCCAGTGGATGCCCTTCTCGATGTCAAGCCGGTTGACGGCTCGGTTGACGCGCCCGTGGACGCCAAAATCGATGCGAGCGACGCAAAAGCGGACGCAAAAGACGGCGCTACGACGGTCGGCAGCTACGACATTTGGTGCGGCTCCGACACGACGAAGGACATCTATTGTTGGGGCCCGGCCGAGACCTGTTGTGCCGGCTGGAGTGGCGACGCCGGCTCGCCTAAGTACACCTGTAAGGCCAGCACGACCTCGTGTGGTGTCGGCGCGGTTGCGATAAGCTGCGACAGCGTCGATGATTGCACGACGGGCAATGTGTGCTGCTTTTCGGGAAGCCACGGCGCGTGCATGTCGGCCGAAAAGTGCACCAGCGAGCGCCTTTGCGACCCACTGTCGAGCAGCTCGCAGTGCGCCAGCGGCTACACTTGCAAAAACTCGACGTTGCTCAACGGCGTGTACGTGTGCCGGAAGAACTAGACTAAACGCCGTCGTCGAAGCCCCTGAGCTCTTCGCTCACGCGCCGGAGGTATTGCTGCTTCACGTGGAACGGTAAGAACGCGCTCTTGAACCCGTTCAGGATGATCTGTTTCAAGTCGCGCATGCTGAGGCCGAGTTGGGTATGACAGAGCCAAAGCTCGCGCGACACGCTCGTGTCGGTTACGAGTCGGTTGTCGGTGTTCACCGTGACGCGCAAACCGAGGCTCAAGTAGAGCTTGAGCGGGTGGCTCTGCAGGTCGCGAATCGCGCCCGTTTGCACATTGGATGACGGGCAGCACTCAAGTGGAATGCGGTGGTCGTTGACGTAGTGCAGTAGATCGCCGTTCTCTCGAAGCCGGCACCCGTGACCGATGCGATGCGCGCCGCAGACGTGAATCGCTTGCGCGATCGACTCGGGACCGTAGGCCTCGCCGGCGTGGATCGTCACGTTGATGTTGTTGTCGCGCACGAGTTGAAACGCAGCCTTGTGATGCTTCGCGGGGTGATCGTACTCAGCGCCAGCGAGATCGAATCCGACGACGCCTCGCCCTTTGTAGGCGACGGCAAGTTCGGCCATTTCAAGCGAACTCTCGGGCGATACGTTGCGAATGCCGCAGAGGATCACGTTCGACTCAATGCCAAAGCGATCGTGCGCTGAACGCAATCCTTCGAGGACGGCCTCGACGACACCTGTGAGCTTGAGGCCCTTCTGGGTGTGAAGCATGGGGGCGTACCGCACCTCCATGTATCGTACATTCTCTTTCGCGGCGTCTTCGGCGAGCTCGTACGCGATGCGTGTGAGTGCGTCGGACGTTTGCATGACGCGAAGGGTGACGTCGAACGCCTTCAAGTACTCGACCAGCGATCCGCAATTTTCGCCGAGGTGCATGAACTTGCGCAGGGCCGCCTCCCCCTCGGTGTTGGCGGGCAGCTCAATTTGCTGCTTTTCGGCGAGATCGAGAATGGTCGAGAGCCGGAGCGACCCATCGAGGTGAACGTGCAGGTCGGTCTTTGGGAGCTTCTCGATCAGCTCAAGAGGAAAGGTCGTGAAACTTGACGGCATAGCCGAATATAGCACGACGGTCAGGTCAGTTGAATGCGATTACTCGTCTTCCGGGCCGCGTTCGGCCCCAGGCTTTTCGTCGCTCTCTTTGGCGACCTTCGCGCTCGCGCGCTCGAAGTCTGCGCGCGGCTTGTCGCCCAGTTTCGTCAGCACCAATGCGTACACCTCGTGCAGCTTGGCATCGTCGATCGCGATGTAGAGCGCAGCCTCAGCTACCTTTGCAGCCTCCTGCCATGACTGTCTCTTCACGAGCAGCGCAAGCAGCTGCTTGCACAGACCCACGTTGTGTTGCTCGAGGAGCACCAGCTTGCGAAGCGCGGTGATGGCCCCCTCTTCATTTTTTTCGTCGTTCGCGACGGACAGGATTGCGCGCAGTGCTTCAGCTTGTGACGCGTCGAATCGGTGCGCTCGCTCAACTGCGGCCTTGAATGCGGGCTTGTTTTTCTCGCGCTTTGCGATCGTCGCCAGTTGCATTTGAAGCATGTAGCCGTCGCCCCCCGCTTTCTCGATCGCCAGGATGTGCGCCTTCTCGCCCGCTGCATCTTCGAGGGCGCGTGAAAGCTTTGCGTAGAGAAAGTGCGCGGCCTTGTGGTTTGGATCGATGGCGAGGGCCTTGTCGAGATTGGCTTGCGCGCCTTTGCGGTTGCGCCTGGGCAGGTGCGCGAGGGCGAGGTCGACAAGTGCGTTGGGGTTTTTTGGGCTTGCTGCGACAGCTTTCTCGGCCTCGGCGAGCGAGATGGGATTCGGGCTAAAGACGAATTGATTTTCGTAACGTGCAAGGCGCGATTTAAGCCAACCGCGAAATCCCGAATCGAGGTCGGCCGGCGCTACGCCAAACGCCTTCTTGAGCACCTGCGGCGTGGGCATGCCTTCGCCCCAAAGGGAAAGCGCATTGACTATCGGCTTCATGCCGAATTTTTCCGCGATGTAGACGACGAGTTGGCTCGACGCATAGTACGCAACGCTCACATCAAGCCCGCTGTTTGCGTGCGTGAACGCTTGGTTCATATCGAGCACGCTGGGTAACTTATTGCGCGCGACCGCGAGGTAGAGCTCCGGATCGAGCTCGCGCCCCCATTCGGGCCGCACGGCGATCGTTTCGTACTCGCTAAGCCCCTCGGTGAACCAGCGCGGCACGTGGTTTTTCGAAAGCTGGATCGCGAACACGTGACCGAGCTCGTGCCAGATGACGTTCCCCCAGTTGAAGGGCTCGCTCTCGGGACTCATCGCTGCGAGCACGCGACCGAAGCAAACGCCTTGAATGCCAATGTTGGGTAAACCCGACGTGCGCACGCTGAAATGCTGCCGTGAGTCGTAGAGTTCGATTTGAATCGGCGTCGTGGGCACGAACCCGTAGCGGTTCTTCATGGTGCTCCATGCGCGCGCCGAAAACTGCGGAATGTAACGCGAAAAGATCTCTTTCTTCTTCTTGGGGAAGCGAAACTTGAAGATGCCGTCTTCAACGGTTTCGTAACCGTTCGGGATCCAATCTTTGTACAGGCGCTCAAGTGTGTTGAACGCCCGCACGTTAAACTTGTCGTGCCGCCACGCCTCCTCGAGCGACTTTTGCCCCTCGGCCTCGTCGCCGCCACGCATCTGCATGAGGCCGAGCTCTGCCCACGCACGCCCATATTTCGGGTCGATCGCCGTCGCTTCCTTCATCATCTTGACGATGTCGTCGTAACGGTGCTCCCACTCGGCATACTCAGACGCGATGATGAAGAAGCGCGCGTACTCGGGGTTGCGCTTGAACGCCTCACGCTTTGCGGCCTCGTATCCGGCAGGGTCGTCGGCCAAGAAACGCACCGTGGCTTTGAGCGCCCACAGCTCGAGATGATGCGGGTTCGTTTTGAAACCACGAGCGATCTCTTCTTCGGCCTTTGCGAGATCGTTGTCGCGCATCGCGAGTCCCGCCAAGAGCGCTGATGCATCGGGATGGTTCGGGTGAATCGCGAGCGCCTTCTCGACATTTTCGCGAGCGCCGTCGAAGTCGAGTGACTGTTCGAGCTTCACGCGCGCGAGTAAAAGAAAAATCTCGGCGTCGTGGGGCGCAACTTTGAGGGCTTCTTCGAGCACTTCTTGTGCATGGCCAGTGTCGTAGTTGTCTATGAAGAGCTCCGCGCGCCACTTGAGTGTTTCGACACGCCCGCGGTCAGCCTTCTCGCTCTCGTTGAACGCGCGGTTGGCATCCTTAACTGAGCGAAGGAGCATCATCGCGCGTCCCACCATCGCGAGGCCTTCGGCGTCTCGACTCGTGATCACATCGTTGCTGTATTCGTCAGCAAACTTGAGCAAATATGGCTCGGCATCGCTGCGCCTGCCCCGGTTGATCAACAGTTCGCCGAGCATGAGACGTGCTCGCCTTGCGCCCGGGGTCGTCTTGCCTGTGAGCGGCTCAAGGGCCTTCTCGGCTTCGTCGTACTTCCCTCGGGCGATCGCGGACTTCGCTAAAAGCAGCGTGCGCTCATCGCTTGGCACGGAAGCCTTGGCGGGAACTGCAATTGCGACTGCTGAGATGAGCGCAAACGACAACGCTGCAGGCGAGAGAAAAAACCTCATGGCGCTTCAGGATACGTGGTTCCAGTGCTACCAGTCCGCTCGCGATGTCTGACGACCCCGAAGTTTTGCGAATGCGGCAGGAAATCGCCCGTCGCAAGACGTTTGCCATCATCTCCCACCCGGACGCGGGCAAGACGACCCTCACCGAGAAGCTCTTGCTTTACGGGGGCGCCATCCAGCTCGCCGGTGCGGTGAAGGCGAAGCGCGGTCGGGCGTCGGCCGTCAGCGACTGGATGGACATCGAGCGCGAACGCGGCATCTCGATCACGTCGAGCGTGCTGCAGTTTCCGTATCGCGGTCTGCAGATGAACCTGCTCGACACGCCTGGTCACGCGGACTTCAGCGAGGACACGTACCGCACGCTTCACGCGGTCGACGGCGCGGTCATGCTGCTCGACTGCGCCAAGGGCGTCGAAGCCCAGACGAAAAAGCTGTTTCGTGTGTGCAAGCACCGCCACATGCCGATCTTTACGCTCGTCAATAAAATGGACCGTCCAGGACGTGAACCATTTGACCTCGTAGGCGAGGTCGAAAACGTGCTCGGGATCGGCGTCTACCCGATCACTTGGCCCATCTACCGCGGCGCGCAATTTCGCGGCGTC
Organism: Nannocystis exedens; assembly: GCA_945865595.1. Classification (GTDB taxonomy): domain Bacteria; phylum Myxococcota_A; class Polyangia; order Polyangiales; family Polyangiaceae; genus JAHFDX01. The sequence goes on from CAMBEV010000161.1 coordinate 6,710, forward strand.
TATCACCGGCTGAAGAAGCAAGTGTTCGTGTTTGCGGCGGACAAGGCTGGCTCGAGTCAAGCGTCGGGCGCGGAGGCCATCGGGTTCAGCGTCAGCGGCATCGACGACCCGCGCCTTCGCGAAGAAATCGGTGACGAGGGTTTTCGGCAGCTCCAGGAGGAGACCGAGCTGCTCGACGCGGCAGGCGACGGCCTGGACATGGGCCGACTGATGCGCGGAGAGGTGTCGCCGATGTTCTTCGGCAGCGCGATGAACAACTTTGGCATTCAGCCGTTCCTCGACACGTTCATTGAGCTGATGCCCGAGCCAGCCGCGCACATGAGTAGCGTTGGGATCGTCAACTCTGATGACGACTTTTCCGGCTTCGTGTTCAAAATTCAAGCGAACATGGACAAGTCGCACCGCGATCGCGTCGCTTTCTTGCGCATCTGCTCAGGCAAATTCGAGCGCGGCATGAAGGTGAAGCACGTGCGCACCGACAAGTTGATTCGTCTTGCGAACCCGACGACGTTCCTCGCGCAGGAGCGCACGATCATCGACGAGGCGTTTGCCGGTGACGTCATCGGCATTTACGACCCCGGCATCTTTGAAATCGGCGACACCGTCACGGCTAACAAATCGCTGCAGTACGAAGAGATCCCCAGCTTCGCCCCCGAGCACTTTGCGCGCTGCGTGATGATCGACCCGATGCGGCGCAAGCAACTCAAAAAGGGCCTCGACCAACTCGCACAAGAGGGCACCATTCAGCTCTACCGACCGCCTGCAGGCCGAGAAGGCGATACCATTCTGGGCGCAGTCGGCCGCCTTCAACTCGAAGTCGTGCAACACCGCCTTAAGGGTGAGTACGACGTGCAGCTCCGCCTCGAGCCGCTGGCGTGCGAGTTTGCGCGCTGGGTCAGTCACAAAGAGGGCAACGACATTGACCTTGGCGCCTTCGACCGCGAACGCGTCGGTGTTCCTGTCGTCGATATCCGCGGGCGCAGCGTGGTGCTCTTCCAAGGCGAGTGGCAACTTGCCTCCGCGGAGCGCGTTTTCCCTGACGTGATCTTTGCGGAAACTGCCCGTGGGGTTGTTGCCTCCGCTGTGTAATGCGAGGGGTCGAAACCGATGGTTTCACCCCTCGCGCCCCCCTACTTCCTTTCGCGCGGGACGATGGGTAAAGAAGATTGACGAGCGTGGCGCTGCAACATGCT